>JAISQR010000309.1 GCA_031274035.1 Treponema sp.
CACTGCGGTATCAGCTTCCCCACATTCCGAAACTGGATAGCCCGAAACCGTCTGCCTGACGCTATCGAAACCTACCGTATCGCCCAGGCCCTCAATACCTCCGTCGAATACCTGGTAACTGGGGAAAACCCCGGCAAGCCGGACTTATCAGACGCTATCAACCAAATTGAAAGCGGCCTGAACCAACTCAAAAAGCTGTAAACACCTTCTAAACCCGCCGATAAACAAGGAACGGAGGCAATCATGGAAGTTACTTACAGCCCTATTACAAAATGTCCAAAATGCGAGAGCAAGAAATTTCAGCTTGCCGCATTGCATTTGACAAACAGCGATTTTTCGCCATGGGTTGTTCAATGCGAGCAATGCGGAACCATTTTGAGCGGTGTTCCAAGAGAAGACCTTAGTTATCACGAAAAACACTCCCTGAAAACTACTTGAATTCCTTGGTAACCGGCTCATAGTACGGCGCAATCTTGAAACTCCAATCCAGGGTTACGCCGTACTCTTTCATCTTCTTGTTTGCCTCTTCTATTGCGACAAACACTTTTTCCAGATAATCATTGTTATCAATCTGTTTAGTTTCCGTATTCAAAATGCCGCCTCCAAATAAAAAAGTTGTAAACACCTTCTAAATCCGCCGATAATCTCGCTAAGGAGATAATCAATGAATGAACAGGAACTAAGAATTAAAGCCATTGAACTGGCCTTACAAACCCTTGAACTCTACCCGAATGAATATCGGGCGGCGGCGTTTCAAGGAGAAAAATTGATTTCCCATATGATTGTTGAAACGTCGGAAAACTATTTCGCATTTCTCGCTAAATCCCCCTCACCTTAACTTCTTCTTCGTATTTGTCCGTCGTAAGCCGTTTAGCGCAATTCGATGTTTTACGTTTCTTGATTGCGCTATCCCAGCCGTTATCCCCGCTTGCATAATCCGCCGCGATTTTCCGGCTGATAGAACCTAAGAGCCATTTCAAGAAACGTTTCAGATCTAACCTCCTCCAAACAAAGAGGGCTTAATTCCGCCTTGGCCGGTACGCCGCAGCGGGATTAAACCCTCTTCCGTTCTTCCCCGTGTACCGCCGGGTATGGTAAATTGGCCTTTCTGCCAATCCATATATATTATATTAGTCCTTTTTGCCTAAAAGTCAAGAGGAAATTTGGCCTTTTTGCCGATTTTTTTTACTTTTTTAGCCGAAATTTTAAGGTATAATGCTTAAGGATAATTTGAAGGCTGCTTTTTCAGAGAAAAAATTGTATGTGAAAGAAGTAGCTGCTAGATCTGGCGTAAAAAAGGCCACAATTGATAACTGGTTATCAGAGGCAAAAACTAAAGAACCGAGGGCTGTTGACCTCTATTCCGTTTGTCGGGCCGTCAGTATCACAATGGAACAGGCCATAGACGGTGAGGCTGGGGCTGAGTATGTACGGGCATGGGCTCAGCGAGATGGGAAAGTCTGGCAGCCTCCTGCCAGGATCGCCGACATAGTAGAGGATATAAAGAACTTGGAAGACCGAGACCTTGACATTATACGGGGGACCATACAGCCAATGCGCAAGCGGGAGGGTAATGATTTGAAGAAGGTCGAAAACCCTTAGCAAACGACCAGCCGCTCGTATGGGGCGGACCACGGGGTAGGGGGAGCGTGCTAGGGGTAATCCCAGCCCCAGAGGAACAACCCGAATGGCGGGATGATAGACCGGGGTTCAGGCGGATATTGAAGTTTCCGGGGTGAATCATGGGTATTTTTGACTTATTCAGAAGAAATAAACATAACGTTACGCCCTCACACGAAAACAAAGAAATAATCCCTATCAAGGATAATTATAGCCCAAAGGAAGACAATGAACCAAAAAAAGAGCCTCTGCGTACCATAGAAATAAATCCTGAAGAATCAACGGCTGTTATCCCTTCCGGGAAAAATGTAGATTTTGGTTCATTCAAAATACACGACGATCTCATTGGCCTTGTTTGGATAGCGGATGGAAAATATAAAAATTATACCCATGACAATAAACAGAATTATACTTTTGAATATGGAGGATATAGAGTTTCTATAAAATATCCTGGACTTGAAGAGCCAAGCCTCATTTATACAAACCAAAAAATCGCTATACCATCTGACGAATCCGCTGTTTCCCGTCCCCCTTATTATCCGACATATTCGGGACTGACACCTGAACAAAAATGGATATACTTAAAATTACTGACCAATCCCTATAATACCTCAATTGATATTGGTTTTGTATTTATCCTTTATTATGGCCTTGAACGGCATTTGCTGAGCGGGGAATTTGAACGGGTTTTTAGACTAATAATCAAATTACGTGATGTTCACTCAAACGGTTCTTTTCAGAATTATTCTGCTAATGCGCTTATTCTTTCCGCAATGCTCCACAAAAGAGGAGATATGGTTCTAGAGTTTATAAATTCTCTTGACAAAGATTATGAATTGAATTTCTGGAATAATCTTTTTTTGATATGTTATTATAGTTTCAATTTGCCATTATGCGCCAGTGATATAATGCGTATAGCAGGTACATTTGAATTTACCAATAAAAATTATATTAAAAAATACCCAGAGATATTTGAAACCATTCTTAGGGATACTCTGCGAGAAAAGGCAGGAAAAGAAACTATCTTAATCAGCGACTATATTACAGCAGAAGAATTAAGAAATATAAAATTAAGCGAGCGTCCTATTTTCGCTAATACCTCAATGAATGATCAAAGAATACCTGTGCCACTGATAGCCGAAAATGCCAATTTGAAAAAGACTATGTTTGATTTTCTTAATACGGCCCATGAAAAGACAAAGATACAAATAACGAAAATGCGAAAAGACGGTACTCTGTCCGATCCGGCACATAAACCAAAAACCAAAACTTCCGCATCCTCAATTCTGGCAGAAGAAGCCAATCAAGATGGGCAAAAGAAGGCGGCAAAAGATAACTCTTGTAATAATAAAGCCCCAGCAATACCAGATTTTGATTCTGACAATGATATTTTTGACGGCTATCAGTATTTGGCCACCCTGGATACTCGTACTTGCTTGGCTTGCGGATTGCTTGACGGTAAGATATTTAAGCATAAAGAAGATATTCCAAAACATTCATGTTTTAATGATAATTGCCGTTGTGTTTTAGTTCCTTATGTGAAGGGCTTTGAGGACATCCCCGGAGAAAGGGCAGCTATGGATGGCCCGGTCAGCGATAAAATGACATGGGTACAGTGGTTTGAAAAACAGAAAGTGGTGATAAAAAAGGAAATTTTAGGACAAGAAAGGTATAAAATGTATAGAAGCGGAATACCCTTGTCCGATTTTGTTGCAAATTATAAGGAGCTTACTTTAGAGCAATTAGGAGACAAATTGAAACAATCGGGAGTATAAAAAGGTCCCTGAACGGGGCCGCTGTTTAGGCAGACGCCTTCGGGCTTCTGGGCTTCCGGGCCGCCGGTTTCCCGGGGGCGGCTTTCCCCTTGGCTTCGGTTTTCGCCTCCGCAAGCAGTTTCTTTTCAGCTTCGAGAATCTGTTTGTCCAGGGCTTTGCGCTTTTCATAGAGCTTTTCAAGGTTACCGATTGATTTTTCCGATATGGCCATAATATCTCCTTAACCGATTATCGGCAGTATTCCGCCTTTTACAAAGAGGATTCAGACAGCGAATTACACTATTCGCCGCCTCTCCCTGTTTGCGATATAATGTTTATAAAATGTAAACGATATTTTCCCCGGAATTCCCCGTTTTCCGGTTTTATAAACATTGTTTATAATTGAATACTTGACGCTTGATAAAGTATGGTATATGCTACTATATAGTATACCAAGGCTAATACATCCAATATAAACATCAGGCTGGTTTTCTACCCGTCCCCGGCATAAGATTCCTTACCGCGACGATTTGCCTTTTACAAAAAAGCTGCCATGACTCAGCTAAGGCGGGAGTTGAAACTTTTCCGCGGCCGGTTCAATCCGAGCCGGCGCAGGATTGAACCGGCAAGCGTCCAAGGATGGACGCTTAGCGGAAAAGACGGCCTGGAAGCTGAGGACAGGAGGTCCGAAGCTGGAAGGCAACTCCCGTCCCCGGCAAATCGTTTCAAGGGTTTAGTTCTTTTTATATTTCTTTATATTATAAGGAAATAGCGTTTTTCCCCTTTAGTCTGTTTACTTTCTTTTAGTTTGTTTTATACTTTTTTGGGTGCTCTATGGGTGCAGATTTGGCAGGAACGGGGCGGCTCTAAGAAGGGAACCATGGGAATACACGTCAAAGTAAACCGGAACAAATTATACCTGGATATTTACCTGAGCGGGGAACGGCATAGCGAATCCCTGCATATGACCCTTACCGGTGACGCAAAGCAGGACCGCGAAACCCGGCGGCTTGCGGAACAATGCCGGGCAATTCGGGAGGCCCAGCTATTGACCCAGGCTTACGGGCTTGTCGATACCATAGGCGGGAAACAGAGCCTCTATGAATACCTGAAAAACATGGGAGCGGAGCGGGACCGGAAAAACCGCATCAACAAGGTTTTAAAATATCTTGGCTCCTATCCTGGCGGAGAATCTATACAGATCGGGCAGGTCGGTGAGAAATGGTTTAAGGGGTTCCAATCATATCTCGCGAAAAGTTCGGGACTTTCCCTGGGTACCGCAAGCAGTTATGCGGCGGCTACCGTATAGCCCTGAATAAAGCCGCCCATGAGAACCTGATCCCCCGGAATCCGGCGGACTGGGTAAAGGCGATCCCTGTTCCCGAGGTGGATAAGGTTTTCTTGAGCGCCCTGTAAATTCAAAAACTGTCTAACACCGATATGGGCGGTATCCTGGGGGCCGAGGTGAAACGGGCTTTTCTTTCGCATACGGAACTTATTTTTCCCCGTTTGGGCTCGATAAAAGACAGTGTAAATAATTATCTTGTCCGTCGGGCAGCCAGGGCCAAACTTGAAAAGCGGATCGGCTGGCACACGGCGCGGCATACCTTCGCCGTGCTTACCCTGGAATTCGGGGCTGATATTTATACGGTTTCAAAACTCCTGGGGCATACCAATCTAACTACCACCCAGGTTTACGCGAAAGCAACCGACAAGCTGAAACGGGAAGCGGTGAATGCTTTACCCGTTATTGAAGTACAGGGGGCTGCGGAATGAATGAATTCGACGTCATGAACGACCGAGAAGAAAAGTACCTTAATGCTCTGATGGACGATATGCCTTCCAAACGGGATAAGTTTTTTATAAACAATTACAAACAGCTTTTGGTCCCTGCGCGGCTTTTAGAATTTGCACGAGTTATTAACGGCATGGATGTCAATGAGCTTCTAAAATTCAATGAACAGTTTCACGGGAAGGGCGCATTTGACTATGCGACTGAATTACTCCATGAGGAAGTAGAGGAATTAGGCAAGAGGACCTTAATTGATAACGAGATATGTGAAGCATATTTAAGAATAAACGCCGTAAATGGGCCGGAAGATATTAACACGATCAAAGATATGTTTATGAAAAAAGGCCAAAGCCCTGACCCGTTGAAAATGCTATTTGTTTTATACCCGATGTTTCAGGAACATTTTCCAATTTTTAATTACGAAAAAATTATTATAAAAACAGAAGACGGCTGGAGATGGAAAAAGGATAAGATTGCCCTGGGACAGTATTTTGAATGTCTGGATTGTAATGATAAGCGGCGGCGATGGGCGTTCATTGAAAGAACATTTGGATATAAACAGGGTTCATTGAGAATATATGTCAATAATCATAAAAAGCAGCAGAGAGGGAAGCCAGCCAAAGATTGGGAAGAGATAAAAAAATTGTTGGGAATATAAGCCCCGGACATTGGGTATACGGTAGCGTATACCCCGGCGTATAGTATACGTAATGAATTTTCTTACAAGCGTAGACATGACAAATATAAAATCAACTAATACCCTCTAAATAGCAAAACTCTTTAGGGGGAATCTATGACCGAAACCATTACCGAGACCGCCGGGAAAGCCGGGCCGATGAACGTATCCGAAGCCGCGCTGTTTACGGGCCTGTCCCGGAATTATATCTACCTGCTGGCCCACCAGAAAAAAATCCCGTTTTATAAGCCCATGGGAGGCAGGATATTCTTCAAGCAATCCGATCTTGAGGAATTCATCTACCGGCACAAAACGCCGGCGGATTA
>JAISQR010000340.1 GCA_031274035.1 Treponema sp.
AGCCCCTTCTCAAATTGGGCTATCCGCAGATAGATGCTCTCGTCCCCAATAGGTTCACTCATAGTTCTCTCCTGTCAATATTGGTTTTGAACAGTCAGGGACTATCAAAAGACATCCCCGCTATCCTTGAGCTATAGGGTACAGGCACGATGACGGACGGTATCTACGTAAAACGCGCAAATTTGGAAGACGGACTGGTGGCTCCAACTGACCGGTTCCGGCGGCGAAGGCATGGTAGTGAAACCCTTGGATTTTATCGCCCGGTATGGGGCGGAACTTCTCCAGCCCGCCGTCAAATGCCGGAGCCGGGAATATCTCAGAATCATCTACGGCCCGAATATACCATCGGCGAAAAGATGGAACACCTGCGCGGTCGTTCCCTGACGAAAAAACGCCGTCTCGCGCTGGCGGAGTTTGCCCTGGACATGGAATCCCTGGAACGATTTGTCAGGAGAGAACCCTTTCACCACCTCCACGAATGTGTATTCGCCGTGCTGGTTCTGGAAAATGAGGCCGTAGACCCGCGGCTGTAGTTGGAGGCAAATCTCCGGGTAATTTCGGCGGAGCCGAAATTTGAACACCTGTATGTGTTTATGGACACGTACTTACTGGGTTTTGACAGGATATCAAAATAACCCTTGCTATATCATTACATCCGGTGTATACTCCCCTAAATTAGGAAAAACCAAAATGGCTCCCCGCCGTATTGGTCTATCACCCGGTGACAGACTGTGTCTGGTATACTGGCGCTATTAAAGAGGCAAAACATCGACGGACCTATGGTCCACAAACAGTAGGAGGAAGAATCATGAAGAAATTGATATGTTTGGCAGTGTGCGGTCAGTTGCTTTGCGCACTGGTATTCGCGGCCGGGGAATCCCAGTCAGGCGGCGTACCGGTTCCGGCAACCCCGCAGACGGTAGTACCTCAGGCACCCGTACAGCCGCCGGTCTTTGACAATTCCATCAATACCACGGCGCCAATAGGGCGGAAATTGCAAAGGCAGTGGAGACCACAGGGTAGAGATGAGACCATCCGGGTAGATGTCGAGTGGTTTCAGGGATATGCCAATGGTGCGTTTATTAATAATAGGTATACGCTCAAAATGACTTTTTACCAGCAGGATGGAACCGTAGGGAGTTTAACCCTGAGAAACGGCTGGGGGACTTTTGGAAAACACATGACCTTCATCCTGCCCGGTACCGGATTTGATACGACAGGGAAGTTTTGGTGGTGGGATAGAGAAGGGACCTTCAATTGTCCGGCTCCGCTTCTCATAACAATCGGTATAGACACGTCGGAGTCTCCTAACAACTTGTACATGGTTCTGCTTGATGAGGGCTGGACGAGGGATGTCTGGGTCTCTCCAATTGAATTGAACGGTTCATTTTTCCCGTCGAACTGAGTTTTTATGGGAACCTGGAAATGTACCAAATGCGGCAATTCCGCCTGGAGCGTCAACAAGCCGCTTATCGGCGTTTGCGGTAAAGGCGGCGGCCACCGGTGGGTCGCGGCGGATAGTAACAAGGTTGTGATATGGCGGTGCGGTAAATGCGGCAATTCAATAGCCGCCGCAAACCGCCCCTCGGACCGGCCCTGCAGCCGGGGCGGCAAATGTTCATGGCGGAAACAACATTAAAATAAGGTAAGGGATGTGAACATGAATACAAACTTACTGAACGTACTAAAACAAATCACATCGGACTACGGCGCGGAAGTCTTGAACGACAGCCGCCGCGTAAAGGCCCTGTTTGCCGACCTTGCGAAGGACGAACCCAAGCCGCAGAAGAACGCCCTGCTTGCCTGCCTTGAACATGGCTTTGCCGCTGTTTTGCGGGACATTCCGGCGGGAGGCCGCGCCGCCTGCAAAGCAAGCCTTGCCGAACGTCTTTACCGCGAGGAAGGGCTGGCGGAAACGCTTTGCAACGACACGCTGGACTTGCTGGAGACGGCGGTTTGCGGGGAGGTAAGCGGAGCAGTACGGGCGGAAAACCGGTTTTGCACGGCCTGCGGCGCGGCATTATCCGAAGGCGCGCGGTTCTGTCCCTCCTGCGGCGTTCCCGCGGGCTCAAGCCCGGCAAAAAGCCGGCCTCAGCCCGCGCGTGAAAACACAAACGGCTCCGTCCTTAATTCAAGTACCGACCCGCGCTTTTTCAAAATAAAAATAATCAAAGAGGGCGTCCACATTACCAAATACACCGGTACGGATACAAATGTCGTGATACCACAGGAAATCAACGGTAGGCCGGTTGTCAGTATCGGTGACGATGCATTTGAAGGCTGTACCGATCTGACGTCTATCACGATACCTTCAGGCGTTACCAGAATCGGGGAATTGGCATTTTCCCGTTGTACTGGTCTGGCGTCTATCACGATACCCCCAAGAGTGACCAATATCGGTTACCAGGCATTTAAAGACTGTACTGGTCTAACGTCTATCACGATACCTTCAAGCGTTACCAGTATCGGTAGCGGTGCATTTTCCGGTTGTACTAGTTTAAGGCCTGATGTGCGGGCAGATATTAAGAAAAGATTTGATATAGATGTTGGAGTGGGCAAGTGAAGGGGATATTACTTTTCATGATGCCTATAACTGGCGGCTGTCTTGGCAGCAAAGCCGGCGATGGGCGGCATGTCGCATCGGGGTCTAGTGATGGCATAATCAAGATATGGTAAGGGATGTGAAAATGAATACAAACTTACTGAACGTACTAAAACAAATCACTTCGGGCTACGGCGCGGAAGTCTTGAACGACAGCCGCCGCGTAAAGGCCCTGTTTGCCGACCTTGCGAAGGACGAACCCAAACCGCAAAAAAACGCCCTGCTTGCCTGCCTTGAACATGGCTTTGCCGCCGTTTTGCGGGACATTCCGGCGGGAGGCCGTGCCGCCTGCAAAGCAAGCCTTGCCGAACGTCTTTACCGCGAGGAAGGGCTGGCGGACACGCTCTGCAACGACACGCTGGACTTGCTGGAGGCGGTGGTTTGCGGGGAAGTAAGCGGAGCGGAGCGGGCGACAAACCGGTTTTGCACGGCCTGCGGCGTAGTGTTATCCGAAGGTGCGCGGTTTTGTCCCTCCTGCGGCGCTCCCGCAGACTCAAACCCGGCAAAAAGCCGGTCTCAGCCCGCGCCTAAAAACACAAGTGGTTCCGGTTCGCCGGGTACGGGATACGGCCTTAATTCAACCAGCAGTCCAAAGTTTGTAGACCCTCAGTCAAGTACCGACCCGCGCTTTTTCGAATATAAATCTATAGGAATAATCGAAAGGGGCGTCCGTGTTACCAAATACACCGGTACGGATACAAATGTCGTGATACCACAGGAAATCAACGGTAGGCCGGTTATCAGTATTGGTGACCAGGCATTTAGAGACTGTACCGATCTGACGTCTATCACGATACCCCCAAGAGTTACCAGTATCGGTGTACAGGCATTTAAAAACTGTACTGGTCTGGCGTCTATTACGATACCTCCAAGCGTTAAAAGTATCTATTACCAGGCATTTAAAGGCTGTACTGGTCTGACGTTTATCATGATACCTTCAAGCGTCTATATCAGTATCGGTGCATTTTCCTGTTGTACCAGTTTAAGGCCTGATGTGCGGGCAGATATTAAGAGAAGATTTGACAGAGGTGTTGGATGGTGGTAATGGAATGGGAAAAGATGCGGAAACAGTTGTTTTTTGGAGGGCGCAAGTGAAGGAGATATTGCTTTTCATAATGCCTATAATTGGCGGCTGTCTTGGTAACAAAGTCGGCGATGGGCGATATGTCGCATCAGGGTCTAGGATGGCATAATCAAGATATGGAGCGCTGAGTAGAAAGATTGGGTTGTGTACTAAATCTCCTATATGGGCGGTTAATATAATGCTCTGCAATGAGGGTAAACTACGAAAGGAAATGTTATGAATATTTTTGATTTTTTGTATAAGTGTATTAAGCTGATACCTTCAGTTGAGATACCCATTCTCATTTTCTTTGGATTTTTTTCTACAGCAGTGCTTCTTATTCTATGCAAGGTTTCAAAAAGAATAAAGGAGATAACTTTCGGAAAAAACACTCTAAAGATGAATAAATCAGCAGAGGAAAAGCGACAACCAAGGGACAAGAGACCCGCTGTGTTACAAGATATATCAAAGACAAAAAAGGAAATATGGAATTTCTCAGGGGCAGCTTTTTACTTGGGTAAAGGCAGAGACAACAGACATTATTTTATTGGTCATTTTGGTACTGGAATTCCATCAGGATATAAATGTATTATGGCTGATTGTGAAACAATCATTGGTACAGACTGGGATAATACTCCCGAATGGGATCAGGCTTTCGAGAGGGCTAAGGAATTGTATGGATTTTCAGTAGCAGAGGATGTGCCTAGTTATCAAGGGAATGGTTCTCGACTCAATCGGAAGTTGCATGGGGTCTATGCCACATGGTCAGATATTTCATGATTATTAATCATCATAGGAAATAAAAATATGCTCCATTATGGGAAGTAGTATAGACCACAATAGGAGGCGCAAACATGGCAGGGCCGTTAAACGCAAAGGTTATTTTGTCCCGCTGTTCTGGAACCGGAAACCTTTTTGGCGTACGGGTTGAACAACGTGATGGCCTATGGTTCCGGACATGGGCGTTTAAAATTGACGAAATGAAAGCCAGAAATGAGGAATTTGATTTAAACCGTGTTCCTTTAGCCGGAGATGCTGATGAGTACCCCGGCTGTCCGCATTGCGGTGATTATGGAATGGTTCATTGCAAATGCGATAAAGTTAGCTGCGGCGGAGGGATAAAAAAATATAATGGCCGTTCAACTTACTCGTGTCCATGGTGCGGAAAAATTATTTTCCTTGATGGTATTGAAGAAATGGGAACGGCTGCGGATAATGTAAAAAATGCCTTTGCCAAGGGGGGTAAAGCCCTTCGCATATGGGCGGATGTTGCCGGTACTTTCGGCGAAGAAATCCTTAAAACAGGCGCGGTCATCGCGGTGAAAGCGGGCGGAATAGCGGCTAACACAATCCGTGCGGGTTATGAGGCAATCGGCGGAACGGAAGGTGTGGAAAAAATTGTTGATGCCGCTGGTAATGTACTCGGTGAATTACTTAAAATTAGCGCAAAGGTTGTACAGAAAACCTTTGAAGTCGGCGCCGACGTGGTTAATGAAATTACGCAGGAAAGCAGAAGAAAATCTCAGTCAAAAAATTTGCTGGATTATGAAAGATATTTGGACGATGCCGAATATACAAATTTTACTGAAGATGAGGATGAAAATGATTAATACATTCGTTATAAAAAGAGGATTAACATGGCAGGACGGTTAAACGCGAAGGTGATCATGGCGAAGTGCTCAAAAACACGCAAGGCCTACGGCATCCGCATAGAACAGCGGGGCGGGGACTGGGTACGGACATGGGCGTTCCCCATTGACGAACGTAAGGCAAAACGCGAGGGCTTTGACGCCAACACCGTCAGCGGTTCCATGGAGCCGGTTGACGGATACCCCGGCTGTCCCCACTGTGGCAATATCGGGTTTGTGCAATGCGGCTGCGAAAAAATAGGTTGTGCGGGTGGGGTGCAGGATTATGGCGATTCTGCAGAATATACCTGCCCGTGGTGCGGGGAAGAAATTGAACTTCAAGCTGCCGATGGCTTCGATGTGTCAGGTGGTAACTTATAAAATTATACAGGAGGTAGAAAGATGGCAGATTTAAACGCTGGATATACCATCCAGACAAAAAAATTCAAGAAGGTAGTCGTTGGGAAGAAACTCGGCGAAGGCGGACAGGGAGCGGTCTATCAGGTTGACTATGACGGCGAACCCAAGGCGTTAAAATGGTATACGGGCAAAAAGTTCAAGAACCCCGACAAGTTTTACGCCAACCTGGAAAATAACAGCAAAAAAGGCGCCCCCACCAAAGCCTTCCTCTGGCCCGAGGATCTTACCGACTATGACGGCGAAGCCTTCGGTTACATCATGAACCTGCGGCCCCCGGAGTACAAGGTCTTTTCCCGGTTTCTCATCGGTAAGGAAGTGTTTGCCAGTGTAACAGCGATGGTGAACGCCTCCCTGCACATCATTGCCGGATTTCGCGCCCTGCATAACAGCGGCTACAGTTATCAGGATTTGAACGACGGCAACTTCTTTATCAATCCCAAAAATGGCGATGTACTCATCTGTGATAATGACAACGTGTCCGAATACGGCAAAAATTCCGGCATTGCTGGAAAAGCCTGCTACATGGCGCCGGAAATCGTTGCCAAACACGCCAAACCGGACATCAAAACAGACCGCTATTCGCTGGGGGTTGTGTTGTTCCTGCTCTGGACAAAAAACCACCCGCTGGAAGGCAAAAACGGCTGCCCTGTCTGCATGGATGCCGCCCACGAAAAAAAGATATATGGTACAAACCCAGTCTTTATTTTCGACCCCGCCGATAACTCAAATCGTCCCGTACAGGGAATTCACACGGGCGCTATCAACAACTGGCCCTTCCTGCCGGAATACCTGCGGGAAGAATTCATCAAAGCCTTTAGCAAAGACGTGATGGGCGATCCCGCCAACCGTATCATCGAGCAGGAATGGCTGCGGCTTTTTATCCGTATGCGGGGCGAGATATACAAATGCCCCTGCGGAGAGGTGTACTTCGCCGACCCGGTTGGCAATAACCCCTGCCCGGAGTGCAAGAGAACCAACGCCTTCCCGCTTTCTGTCAAAACCTGCCGCTATACCCTGTCGGTACATCAGCGTACAAAACTGTACGCCTGCTATACTGAAAAAGACTCCGATGACTTTGAAACTCTCACCGGAGAATCTGCAGTAAAGGACGGCGGCTTTGAACTAAAAAATGTATCGGGCAAGAATTGGTCGATCATGGAAGACGGGAACACGATTTCGCTTGCATCAGGCGAATCTATTGTGTTGCAAAAGGGTATGTCTCTAAACTTTGGCGGCGCCACCGCAGAAATCATATAACACAAGGAGAAAGAAATGTCATTGATAGACAAGGTTGAAATTCCCAGAAGGATCATGACACTGTTTTTTGTGATCGATGCCTCTGGCAGTATGGACGGCTCGAAAATCGGGGCGGTAAATGCCGCTATCGAGGAAGTAATTCCGGCGCTACGGGATGTATCGGATGAAAACGCCGACGCCCAGATAAAAGTGGCGGTGCTGGAATTCTCAAGCGGCGCACGCTGGATCACCGCCAATGGGCCGGTGGAGCTTGATCAGTTCCGCTGGAATTATGTTGATGCGGGCGGCGTTACCGACCTCGGTGCGGCCTGTAAAGCCCTCAACGAAAAGCTCTCCACCAAGGCGTTTATGCAGGAAGCCACCGGTTCTTTTGCCCCCGCCATATTCCTCATGTCGGACGGCGAGCCGACCGATGACTGGCAGAGCGGCCTCGACCAACTTAAGCAAAACAACTGGTTCAAAGCGGCCCCTAAGGTCGCTGTTGCCATCGGAGATGACGCAAATAAGGATGTACTCAAGGCGTTTACCGGCACGATGGAAGCGGTACTTGAAACTCACAGCGCTGCGATGCTGAAAAAGATGATCAAGTTTGTCAGTGTCCGCGCCTCCCAAGTGGCAAGTAAGAGTTCCAATGTGAGCGATTCCTCCGCCGACATGGGTGACGAACAGAAGCAGGAAGAATTAAATACCGCCCTGAAAGAATTTGTTGAAGATTCCGCCGTTGAGGCCGTTGCCGCACCGAACAATAATGATGACGGCAAAGAATGGTAGAGCGTATGTCCTTAACCAGCAAAATTGAAATCCCCAAAAGGACTCAGCCGCTATTTTTTGTAATCGACACTTCTGAAAGCATGCATGGATCAAAAATTGGCATGGTAAACACGGCGATGAAAGGAGTTATTCCTGTACTGAAAGAGTTGTCGGACGATAACCCCGATGTGCAAATAAAGATTGCAGTATTATCTTTTTCTTCCGGCGCCAAATGGATTGCAGCAAATGGGTTGGGAGAACCTGATAATTTCTTATGGGATGATTTAATATCGGGAGGCACTTGTGAACTTGGTGCGGCTTTCAAGTCCCTGAATAAAAATCTCTCACACAAGGCTTTTATGCAAGAAGCCAACGGCTTTTTCGTCCCCGCAATTTTTTTGATGTCCGGCGGCGAACCCGTCGATGACTGGCAGAGCGGGTTGAATCAGCTTAAACAGAACAACTGGTTCAAAGCAGCCGTAAAAGTCGCGGTTGCCATAGGTGAAAGTGCAGACAAAGAAGCTCTTAAAGAATTTACAGGCATGGAAGAGACTGTATTGACAGTTCATAATTCTGATGTTCTCGAGAAGGTGATTCGATTTGCGTGTATGTGTGTGTGCCAGGTTGGCGTCCATTTCGGTGAATACGATGAGCAGAAAGAATTTAGCACCGTGCTGCACGAATTTGCCGAAAAAACAGCCATAAATCCGGTTAATGATCAATGGGAGTAATATATGCCGTATAAAGGGTTTTCCGTAACAGAAACCGGTATCAGCCACACAAAACACGGCAAGGGCTGTGAGGACTTTTCTCTCCACTATCCGCCAAATGATGGCAAAATAAAGTCTTTGGTAAGCCTTGCCATTGTTGCGGATGGGCACGGGGATGACAACTGTTTCCGCAGTGCGAAAGGCGCGGAGTTTGCCGCCATTGCCACAAAAGATGCCGTCATCGAATTTGTTGACCAGTTACGGCCAGGATTGCTTCAAAGAATGCAGAAAAAAGAATGGTTTTCAAAAGAGATGCTTGAAAAGTATATCCATGATCTGGTAAAACACATCATAGCGGTATGGCACGGCAAAGCCGAGGATGATTATACCAATAATCCTTTTGCGGATACAGATTTGGCAAATGTTGCGGATAAATACAGAAAACGGTATAGCGAAGGCAAAGACCTTCATCATATCTACGGTACTACATTGATCGTCGCTGCCATAACAAAAGATTACTGGTTCGGTATCCACATTGGTGATGGCAGGTTTACCGCCCTGTGTCCAGATGGTTCTTTTGCGCAGCCCGTCCCTTGGGATGATCGGTGTTACCTCAATGTTACCACTTCAATCTGTGACGATGACGCGGCAGAAACAGCGCGTATATATTATGCCCTGGCGTCAGAGGGCCTCCCCATCGCCGTCTTTTTGTGCAGTGACGGCGTAGATGACAACTATCCCATTGAAGGTAACGAGCAGCATCTGTACCGCCTGTACCGTACTATCGCCCTCACCTTTGTCGAAGACGGCTTTGATTCAACCTGTGGTCAAATAAAGGACTTGGCCAATTCCTTTGCCACAAAAGGCAAAGGCGACGACACCAGCATTGTCGGCATCATTGACATGGAAGCGGTAAAATGGATAGCGCCGGTTTTACAGAAACAGGTGGATAATGAGAAGGCGGAGGCAGAGAAAGCGGCTGACAAGAAAGCCGAAGCCGAAAGATTAGAGGCGGCAAAAATCGAAGCGGAAAAAGTGAAGGAAATAAAAAAGGCGGGGACTGAGAAGGCCGCAACGAAAACACCCGAACCGGATGCCGTGAAAAGACCTCCAGCAGGGACAAACCCCGCGGAAGCGGATACAGCAGGCAATGTCAAAAGTCAGAATAAGCCTGACAGCGATGGGATAGAGAGCTATGGGAGTTTTGAACCATGCGGAAAAATCGATATTATCATTTAAGGAATAACCCATGAACGCACAATTTACAACAATCATTCAAACCCTCATTGCCGAGCAGGGCAAAGAAGCCCTGATCAACAGCGCAAAATGCAAGGCGTTTCTCGCGGACTACACCAGGAGTGAATTCACCAAGGAACGCCGCCTCTTGCTTCAAGTTGTCGAGGCAGGTACGGCAAAAGTGATAGCCGAAACCTCCGACATGGAGTTATGCAAGAAACAGCAGGCACGGTACTTGCAGGAGGAACTTTTCCTCGCCCCGGAAATCGCGACGGACGTAGTGGATATGCTTGCCTTTGTTCTGCGCGGTGATACATCCGGAACACAAAGGCCCGGCAATAAACCCAAGCCGCCGAAACCGCCGACGCCCTCGCCCAAGCCCCGTCCGCCCGATCAGCCGAATATCGATCAAATGTTGGATAAAGTATTTCGGTGTATGGATAAGGAAGACTATACTGGCGTTATCCGTGGATGTACGGAAATTATCAGAATTGCACCTGATACCGTACCAGCATCAGCATACGGAATTCGTGGTGTTGCACACGATGAAATGGAAGAACACGACCTCGCCATTGCCGATTATTCAAAAGCGATCAGTCTTGAACCGGATAATGGGGTTTATTATCAAAACCGTGGATACACATACGTAAATACAGGCAGATTAGACAGAGCCATCAACGATTTTGAAGAAGCGATAAAACATTACGATGCCGTAGACGACGCCGACAGGATTAGAATATGCAGTGAGTTGATAACAGATGCATACAGGGCATTAAATGGTGGCGAGGAGGAGGAGGACGATGATGAAGACGAGGATGACTACGATGACGATTTTGATGATGACGATGACGAAGACGAGGATGACTACGATGACGATTTTGATGATGACGATGACGAAGACGAGGATGACTACGATGACGATTGACTTTTATTGAAACGGGAAAATTTGACAACTCTAACCACCACCACCGAATAGACCTACCCAAACAGGCTTTTTAACGCTATTCCATGTATATCTATTTGTGTGACACTTTCTCACAAATTTGATGGTCGTAAATTGAAGAATATACGCTTCCGCCGCAACATATTCTCCTGTTTTCATAGACAGCCCATTAGCGTAATACAGCGGCGGCTTGCCATGAAAAGGCGCCCGGCATTGTTCATACGCCTTCTGATCAAAAATTAACCGCCGTCTTGTGGACACAATCGCCTGTCCTCTTGCCCTGTTTCCTTGCGGGATGAGAGGGTATCGCCAAATCAGAGCCGTGAAAACAAAGATGATCGGGCTTGACCCATTTAAGCATAACCGCCTTTCTTATGAG
>JAISQR010000388.1 GCA_031274035.1 Treponema sp.
GGCAGGTTTTCCCCGTCCCGGTTATACCCCCACTCCGCCATCCCGATAAGTTCCGAGTAGGAAGATATGGATGTTATATCAAGGGCCAGATATTCCCGCTCGCTGCGGTAGGCCCCCCACGCGCCGAAGAACGCTTCCTGTTCCTGATGCGTCAGCGACTGCAGCAATAGTCTTATATCGATTGACGACAAATCGGCGGGGAAGCATTCGCTTTTCTCGCTCCAGTCCCGGCAATACATCATCGGCTCTCCGGAGGAAACGAGAAAACCGGCTATGTCAAACAGGGCGCGCCACTTCTGTGGAAAAACCTCCTGCAGGATGGGTAAAAGCCCGACCTGTTCGGCGATGTTCCGGTAAAGGTGAAACGCCCCGCATTGTTTGATGATCGAGGAGCGGATTTCGTTTTCACAGAAGCTGCCGGTATGTTGGTATACCATAACCGGCGTTCCCTGCGCCTGCATACGTTCTATATATTCGGGTTTGTAGACCGGATGCCCGCTTGCCGGATCAAATTTCCCGATGAGTTTTCTCTTGTTCCTCGGCTTTCCCTGCTCCCTGAAAGAAACCGACTCATAAAGGTAGGTGCAGCCGCCTTTTTTACACTGAACGATGGACGCCGTAATTAGCTCCTTTGTAGGTATACTTTTTATATAGACTTCAGGGTGTATGTACTTTACGCTATAGTGGTGTGCGTCCCGACCCACTGACGTTTCACCAAACTCCAAAAATTCTCGATATTGTTTGTGTGAACGCCGTTACCCGCGTGGTTTTAAAAACCTATCTTTTTGCCGGCCATGCCTTTACCCAACAGTTCTTCCTGGCAGAATGAGATGAGCTTTTCAAGCGAAGGTTCCTTGCCGGAAATAACGTTTTCCACAGTCCGTTTGCGGGCAATATTTTCTATCTGGCCGCCTGAAAGGTCAAAACGCTTGGATAGTTCGTATGCATTGGCGTCGGATAAGCAGGGGATAAGGCTTGTCCAGATCGACTTGCGGGCTTCCATGTTTGGCTTTTCAAATTCAATCTTGTATAGGAAACGCCGTTCAAATGCAGCATCCATGTTCTGAGTGAGATTGCTTGTAGCAATCAAGATACCAATTAAATTTTCCATTTCCTGTAGAATGATGTTCTGTATGGTGTTTTCCGTCTGATCAACCGCGCGGTTACTTTCCGACAGTTCCTTACGTTTACTGATTATTGCATCCGCCTCATTAAAAAGAAGAATGGGTGTTATATCGCTTTTCTCAACACAGGCCTTATACCTGTCAAAAATGGACTTTATCTTCTTCTCGCTTTCACCAAACCACATGCTTTTGGTATCCGATATATCTACTACCATAAGGTCCCGTCCGGTCATGCGGGCAATCTGGTAGGCTGTTTCTGTTTTGCCAGTACCGGGAAGCCCGGAGAAGAGGCATGCAAAGCCGGTTCTCATGCCGTTTTCTGCAAGCCGTTCCTGAATCGTCTTGAAATTTTCATTGCTTAAAAGGGAACTCAGTTGTTCAATTTTTTCCATCTCTCCTTTGTTGTAGAACATCTTCTTTTCGGTAATCGTAGATGCCAGAAGCAGCCCCTTCCGGGGATTCCCCAGCCGCTGTTTTATATTGAGTTCATCAAGCAACTCGTTTTTGGTTTTATCGGTGAGCTTAAAACATTCCCTGTCGCCAAAACCGTCATTGTTACTATTCTCAATAAAATGCCGTTCCAAAAGCTCATTGTAACCTTCGTTCAGAGAATCCATAATATTACGGAACATATAGCGGTCGTCGTATATATCTTCAATGTCGTGGAAGCCGACATGATCATCATTGTTGTTCACATATAAAAGGCAGAAGAACACCAGAAGCGTCATTTCCGTATCATCAATATCAAAGTCTTTTATCTTTTGGCAGAAGTGAAGCTGCATATTGATGTCAATCAGGGTCTTTAATTCTACGATTAAATTTGCAAAGGTCATCTCATTTTCAAGTCGTTGGGCAAAAAGACTCTCTACCACGGTAAAAAATTCAGTGATAGAGATATTCTGGTGATTGGCAGGTTTGTATTCCTCATCCTTTCTGAGCGCGTTGATAACTTCAATGGGCACCCGGTATGAAACAATACGGTTGCCCCTGCAACAGCAGATAAGTTTCTTCTTTTCAAGTTCATCAAACTCATTCATATAGCGGATAATCTGAATATTGCTGCAATTTAAGGATTCGGCTATATTCTCAGGCAGTATGGTTTGGTTGTCGGACCTGTTGAGAAAGTGAGAAAAGAGAACCGTCTGCATGTATGTTAGATGCAGTCTTTTCGATACATATTCAATGTGATTCCTGGCCTTGCTAAAATACTCTTCGGAAAGCCCTTTTTTTCCTGAAAGTTTTACGATTTTTTCTATATGTTCCAGTAGATGAATATTTGCGGTCCCTGAATGTTCATTTGAAACTTCCATCGTCTCGCGGGCATCCTTCCCAAGCTCCTCTTTTTTAATGACATTTGAATCTAAATCTGAACTCTGCGGTTTTCCAGGCATATTATCCTCTCATCTATCTTTTCCGGAGCGCACACTGGAAATCCCTTGTAATTTCCAACTCCTACTATTTTAAAATAAATTGCAAGGTATAATCGAACCAAAAGTACGATTATACCTTGCAAATTCCCATCGAACCTCCGGTTCGCGGAGCCTCGTTAATCGGAATTTTTGCCTGAAGGTGTGCCACAGGCATACTGAGCAAAAATTCACCAAAGTCCCATCGGACACGAAGTGTCCGCGGCTGCTAGTGCGGCTAAACGCCCGCTTTTTCCGCTAAATCCAATCCCAATTTTTTTATCCCTTTTATTATAATTAGAACCCATAATAGTTGGCAAGAACAGCTCTATGCAGGTATACTTACAGTATGCAGTATACTCTTACCCGAAAGCTCACCGCACGAATTATCTATATTATCGGCTTTTTGCTGATGTTTATGGGCAACGTTTTTCTCATAAGCGCCTATACCGGTCCAGCCCACGTGCCGGTATTTGTATCATTTTTTCTGGTTATTCTAGGTTCGGCCTGTGCGGCTATTGCGGTAAAGTTCGATAAACGCTCTGTTTTTCTTTTTTCCGTTCTCTTTTTCTTCCTGATAGGAGTTTTTCTCTTTCTCTCGGTTATCCGTATCATCCCCATAAGTTTTACCCAAAGCTGGCCCCTGCTCTCGGTTTTCGCGGGTCTGGCCCTGCTGTCCACCGGCATGAGCAAGTACGGATATTCCAACAACCGTTTCGTTATACCCGCCGCCGCCTTTATCGTTTTAGGCTTAATCCTTCTCATCTTTTCCTTTGACATTGTTCCCTTTTCCTTCAGGGATTTTATGACGAATTCATGGCCGGTGTTCGTCATCGGGGCGGCCTGTATCCTCATCTTTGCAGGAGTAAGAAAACCGTGAAGTATTCCTGTCCTCAAAGGAATCCTCGTTTTCATAAGGGGGGGCGGGCAAAGCGCGGAAAACCCCCGTGCAGGGTTGTCTTTGTCTTTATACTGTCCCTGTGCGCCTGCCAATCTCAGCCTCCTATTGTGGAAACCCCCATACCGCAGCCGGCCAGTATACAGGAGCTTAAAGAACCGGCGGCGCCGGCCCGGCCGTCAGGAAGCGGCGGCCTTGCCGATGAGATCCGCGCCCTAACCGAAAATGGTTCCCCGCCCTCGCTTATGCAGGCCCTGGACATGATACGCGGCAGGGACCTGGCGGCCAGCGACTTCGGACGCGCAATGAGCGCCATTATCGTCAACCTTATGCAGAAACTCTACCCCAGCATTCGGACGCCGCTCCCCCCGGCGGACCCTCCCCAGACCAATGCGTATTCCCGTATACTACGCGAAGCGGAAAGGGGAAACTATACAAGCCCGCCGGCCAATTCATCGGATTTCCTTGATTACACCCTGCCCTTCCTGGCCCTTCTGAACGAGACCAAAGGGGAGCGCCTTATCCCCATACTGCCTGACTTACAGAAGGCAAAGGAATTAAACCCGTCTTCGGTTCTTGCGCCCTATTTCTCCGGCCTTATCTATGAACGCACCGGTAAAATCGACGAAGCCGAAGCTGAGTATACAAAAGCCGGCGAGCTGTCCTCCGATTGTTACCCCGCGGCCGAGGGTCTTGCCCGGATAAAAATGGCAAAAGGTTTAAAACAGGAAGCCATACAGATCTTTTCAGATCTGGTTATCCGCTATCCTGATAATTCAGCCGTTAAACGGCAGCTCGCCCTTGCCTACTATGAAGTAGGCGATTGGTCCCGTGCCGAGCCTGCCATTGCGGAGGTACTTCAGAGAGACAGCCGCGACGGTGAATTTATCCTTATGCGCGCGCGGGTACTGGTAGAGCAGGGTCAATTTACGCAGGCCCAAGCCCCCCTGGATCTCTACGCATCCATTAACCCCTCTAACCCCCTCTACCTCTTCCTCCGTGCCAGGGTACAGGCCGAGGGCTTCCATAACCGTGACGCGGCCCTCAACTACCTCCGTTCCCTGCTGCGCGGTTCCAATGCCGGCGACGAAGAGTCGGTTTACGCGGCCAATCTTCTTATGGAATCTCCGCGGGCAGAGGATCAGAACGAAGGCAGGGAACTCCTTGCCCGTCTGCTGAACAAAGAGGAACCCTCGCCGGTCGTACTGAACCTGGCTCTCCAGGACAGCATACGCCGGGAAAACTGGCGGGAAGCTAATGACTACCTCAAGCTGCTCCTCGCCGTCCGCCGCGGACCCCAGGACCTTCTCAGCGCCTATAAGGTAGAACACGGGCTTGGGAACAATGCCGCGGCCCTAACCTACGCGCGTGAACTCCACGAGAAGGATCCCGCCAATGAAGAAGGAACCATAGCCTATATTTCCGCCCTTATCGACACGGGCCGGCAGGACGAAGCCGGACGGCTGATAGAAAGCCGGCTTAAAGGCATGAGCGGCGGCGGACTTAAAAGCCGCTACTATTACCTGCTCAGCCGTATCCGTACCAACGAAGAAGCCGCCATGAACGATCTCCGTTCCAGCCTTTTTGAAGACCCCCGCAACCTCAATGCCCTTATTGCGATGTTTGACATCTACCACCGCCACCGGGACGAGCGCCGCGCCGTCTACTACCTTAAACAGGCGCTGGCCATAGCCCCCGACAACCCCCAGCTTAAGCGCTATGAAAATGAATTCGCCGCCCTTCTGGGAAATTAGCGGCGTGATGATCCGTTCCCGAAACCCGGTTCACGCGAACCAGAGGAAAAACCGCTCAAATTAGAGGCTTTCCCATGTCTTTAGTCCAAAAATTCACCAAAGTGCCATCGGACACGAAGTGTCCGCGGCTGCTAGCCGCCCAGCACCTCGTAGAGCCGTTCCAGATCTTCCATTGAATAGTATTCAATATGGATCATACCCTTGTTAAGATCCCCGTCTATCACTACTTTGGTTCCCAGCGCCCGCAGAAATTTTTCTTCCATAGCGTCCAGTTCCGGCGCGCGGCGGGCCTTCACGTTTGCCGGAACCTTATCCGCGTCCGCCGCCGGCTTTGCGCTTTCCGCCTGGTTCAACCTGGCGGCCCGTTTTTCCGCCTCCCTTACGGATATGCTGTTTGCAAGTATATCACGGTACAGGCTCTCCTGTTTCCGGGGCTCATTTACCGAAAGAACGGCGCGCGCGTGCCCCGATGAGAGAGCGCCGTTTTCCAGGCTTTCCTGCATGGAGCGGGGCAGTTTGAGAAGCCTCAGCGCGTTTGCAACGGTAGAACGGTTCTTACCCACTTTGGCGGCAATTTCGTCCTGGGAAAGGCCGGTCAGTTCCATAAGACCGCGGTAGGCGGAGGCTTCCTCTATAGGGTTAAGGTCCTGACGCTGAATATTCTCGATAAGCGAAACTTCCATGCGCTTTTCATCGCTGTAATTGCGGAGCACGGCTGGAATTTCGTTAAGCCCGGCAAGGCGCGCCGCACGGGTACGCCTTTCCCCCGCAATGATGATGTACGAGCCGTCCTCCGCTTCCTGGGCGATGATGGGCTCTATGACGCCGTGTTCCCGTATGGAAGCGGCAAGTTCCTCAAGGCTTTCCCCGTCAAAAGACCTGCGCGGCTGGGTGGGGTTTACCCTGAGCTTGTCCAGGGGTATACGGATTTCTCCTCCTCCTGAAGCGCCCGTGTCTTTTCCAGGAGCCGCCTTATCCGCGCCGCTATCGGCAGCTTCCTCTGCGGCCTGGAGGCTGCCGCCTTCAGGATCGTCCGCGGTGAATTTCCCTTCGCCGTCAATAGGGAGCAGGGCATCAAGGCCCTTTCCAAGCCCATGTTTAAACGCCACGCTGCATTACCTCCATAGCAAGGTTCCTGTATGCCTTGGCCCCGCTGCACTGGGGATCGTACTGAGAAATCGTCATGCCATAGGAAGGCGCTTCGGACAGGCGCACATTCCGGGGGATTATTGTCGTAAAGACCTTATCCTTAAAATAGGCGCTTACCTCTTTGACTACCTCCTGGGCCAGCCGGGTACGGGAATCGTACATCGTAAAGAATATCCCTTCGATAGTTAAGGAAGGGTTCAAATTTTTCTGTATACGCTTAACGGTTTGGAGGAGCAGGGTTAGACCCTCCATAGCAAAATATTCGCATTGCATAGGGATAAGCACCCCGTCGGCGGCGCTGAGGCCGTTCAGGGTAAGAACGCCAAGACTGGGCGGGCAGTCTATAAGGATATAATCAAAGCGGTTCCGCGCCGGTTCCAGAGCATTTTTCAGGAAAAATTCCCTGTTCTTCTGTTCGATAAGCTCTACCGCGGCGCCCGATAGATCTATGCTTGCCGGAATAACCGAAAGGCCGTTCAGCGCGGTCTTCCGCAGTACCGAATCAAAAACGGCGCTGCCGGAGAGAAGCTCGTAAATGCCCGGTTTAAAGGCCTTGATCCCGACGCCGCTTGTCAGGTTCGCCTGGGAATCAAAATCCACAAGAAGCGCCGACTTCCCCCCCATAGCCAGGTATGCGCCTATATTGATGGCCGAGGTTGTCTTTCCTACACCGCCCTTCTGGTTTACAAACACGAAAATTTTTCCCATAACAAGAGTATACACAAGAAGCAGGTTCTATGCTAGAATTACTTTAGTATACTTTATAAAATTGAAGTTTTATACGGTTTTACGCGCGAAGCGCGGCAAACTCATCGGGAGTGGTAGAGCCGCTTCCAAAACTCGGTTGGTTTTGAAAGCCTCGGCAGTTACGAATTTTTTGGCCCGCGGGCGTTGGAGGCAATGAGAAAAATTGTATATTGTGGTATATTTTATATAATGGGGATTCCAATGAAAAAGCATCAGTATTTCTTTTTTATATCGGGGGTGTTCTTTTGCTTAGGTTTTACCGCCCTTCCTTTATTGGCCCAGACGCCTGAAGAGCTTGCTCCCGAGGGTTTTGTGTATATCAAAGGCGGCTTCTTTATGATGAGCAGCCCCGAATCTGAAGCGGGCAGGCGGGATAACGAGGGTCCCCGGCGCCGTGTCAGGATCGAGCCCTTTTATATGGGGATATACGAGGTAACCCAGGATGAGTACCGGGAAATTATGGGGATCAATCCCGCTTATTTCAAAGGCGGTATGCTGCCGGTGGAACAGGTAAGCTGGTATGATGCTATTGAATACTGTAATAGGCGGAGCAGGCGGGAAGGGCTTACACCCGCCTATCTGATAGACGGGGGAACCGTTACCTGGGATACTTCCGCCGGCGGTTACCGCCTTCCTACCGAGGCCGAGTGGGAATATGCCTGCCGTTCGGGTTCCGCCGCTCCTTTCAGCACCGGGGAAACCATCACGACAGACGCGGCCAACTACAACGGTTACTTTCCCTATACAGATAACGACGAGGGGATATACCGGCAAACGACAACCCGTGTCGGGAGTTTTGAGCCTAATCCCTTCGGCCTGTATGACATGCACGGAAATGTCTGGGAATGGTGCTGGGAGCCGTACCTAAGCAACGGGGAAGATGCCGCCGTTTATAGTACGGACCTCTTTGCCAATGAATACCGCGTACTGCGCGGCGGAAGCTGGTATAACAGCGGCGATTTCCTGCGTTCGGCCTGCCGGGAAAGTTTCAATCTGTTTGGACGGGCTACCAATGCCGGTTTCCGCCTTGTTAGATCCGTACCCGTGATAGAGGAAAAGAGAGCGGAGGGTAAAAGCGCCGATGGACAGTACAGCCCTTCCTGATTATCTTGCCCCCCTCAACGCCGAACAACGGGAAGCGGTACTTCATACAGGCCGATCCCTCCTCATCCTTGCGGGCGCAGGTTCCGGTAAGACGCGGGTGATTACTACCAAGATAGCTTACCTTATTAGAGAAAAGGGGGTGGATCCCAGGTCCATTCTGGCGGTAACTTTTACTAACAAGGCCGCACGGGAAATGGCCGATAGAGCCAGGCTGATTGACGGCAGGGCGGGCTTTGCCATGCTGAGAACCTTTCATTCATTTGGGGCCTGGTTTCTGCGGCGTTACAGCGGCCTTGCCGGATTCAATTCCGGTTTTGTAATTTACGACGATAATGACGTTCTGTCCCTGGTTTCCGCAATCGTTCCCGATCTATCCAAGGCCGACGCCAGGCAGATGGCCTACGGTATCTCCCGTGCCAAAGACTACTTTATTTCGCCGCAAGACCCCGAGCTTGAGCTTATTGATTACCGGAAGCATTTCAGGGAAGTCTATACCCAATACGAGGAACGGCTTGCCCAAATAGGCAATGTAGACTTTGGCGATCTTATCAAGAAACCGGTTGAAATACTCCGCGGCAACCCCCAGCTTAAAGATCGTATCGCCGACCGTTTCCGGGTTATCATGGTAGATGAATACCAGGACGCCAATGTAGCCCAGTTTGAATTACTTAAAACACTGTGCGGCAGCGAAACCTATGTCTGCGTCGTGGGGGATGATGATCAGTCAATCTACCGTTTCCGCGGCGCGGAAGTAAAGAATATTCTTGAATTCCCCGAGCGTTTTCCCGACGCTCAGGTGATACGCCTTGAGAGGAATTACCGTTCGGTGCTGCCTATCCTCAAGCTGGCATCTTCGGTGGTCGATCATAACGATTCCAGGCTGGGTAAAAAACTTATCTCCGAAAGGGGGGCGGGCAAGACCCCGGTTCTGGCCTTCCTGCCCGGTCAGGACGAGGAGGCCGCTTTTTGCGCAAGCCTTATAGAAAAATCGGTGAGGGACCGGAAAGCGCGGTATGCGGATTGGGCCCTGCTCTACCGTACCAACGCCCAGTCGCTTGGTTTTGAGACGGAATTCCTGCGTAAGAGGATCCCCTACCGGGTGCTTGGCTCCCTCAAATTCTATGAAAGGGAAGAGGTTAAGGACGCCCTGGCCCTGCTTGCCTTCATGGTGAACCCGCGGGACGAGATAGCGTTCCGCCGTATGGTGAACAAACCGGCCCGCGGCCTGGGCCCCGCGGCCGTAGATCGTTTGCTTACGGAAGCGGGCGTCTCCATCGCGCTTGATTCCGGCGAATTTTCCGGCAGTCCGGCTTTAAATGGTAATATCGTAGATGCGGGCCGGCGTATCATGGAAAGTTTATCCGCCAAAGCTCAGGCCGGCCTCAAGGTATTTTTTACCGCCATAGAGAACGGCCTGTCGGTACTGGAACCAGAGGCCGCAGGCGGCCCGGCGGATGCCCTGGAGGCGGAAGACGCGGATTTTGAGGATAGGGCCGCTGATTATACTTCAGGGAACGAAGAAACCGCCGGAACTGTGACCGTTAAATCCGGCAAGGCTAAAACCGGTAAAACTGAGCCGGTTCAGGGGAAGCAGAACGGAAAGGCTTCCAGGAAAAAGGCGGCGGCAAAGAACAAGGCCGCGCTTGTAAGGGCGGGGCAGGGGCTTTCACTATGCGTCGCGCGTCTTATTGAGGATTCCGGCCTGGCCGGGTATCACGCATCCCATGACGAAATTACGGCGAATCAGCGTATAGGGAACCTTCAGGAACTGGTCAATGCCGCAAGCCTTTACCCCTTAACGATGAACGGCCTCCTGGAATTCCTCGAACACATAGAACTGGATCGTTCCCTTGAAGAAACATCCGCCGCCGGGGAAACTGACGATGACCGGGTAAGCCTCATCACCTTGCACAATACCAAGGGCCTTGAATTCAGGCGGGTCATTATGACCGGCGTTGAGCAGGGGATTTTCCCCCGCGAGGACAAAAAAGGCGATGATCTTGAGGAGGAACGGCGGCTCTTCTATGTTGGGGCCACCCGCGCTATGGATGAACTGTACCTTGTTTCATGCGGTATGCGCCGTATGTACGGCAGTATTGAGCTTATGAACCCCAGCGTTTTTCTTACCGAAATCGATCCCTCCGCGCTGCGGGTCATAGGAGCGGCGCCCGCCGCGTTCAAAGCCCTACAGTCCAGGGACCCTGCAAAGCCCGCGCCCGTATCGTTCGGAAAAGACGCGGGCGCGGTTTACGGTAAAACCTCCGTAAAGCCTTCCAGGGTTAAGGTTTCTTCCGACGGGCGCTGGCAGGTAGGCGAGAGGATTTTCCATGACGATCACGGTTACGGCGCGGTTACCGATATACGCGAAACCGGCGGGGGCCCGGTGATCCATGTCCGTTTTGACACGGGCCATGATATCCGGTTTCCCAGCGCGGACCAAAGTTCCCTTCTTGTAAAGATTAAGGAAGATTAAAATGCACCCTTCATTTGGATCATTCGGAAACGGGGAACTTCTCCGGCAGATGCCGCCGGTATTGAGGGCGCGCGGTTTTAGGCTTTACCTCCAGGGAACAAGCCTTGAGGCGGACGCGGGCGGGAAGACGCGCCTTAAAAGCAACCGTCTTGTGGATCTGTGGCAGTGCGGCGGCGAAGCTATACTTGGGCATACCCCTTCCCAAGTTCTCCGCGAACTGAAAAATACCGCGGAACGGGGGCTTTTTGCACCCTTTCCGCATCCCCAGGAAAAGCGTCTTGCAAAGGCCCTCTCCGTCCTGCTTCCCGGCAGGGCCTTCCGCTTCTATACGGATGAATTCTCGCTTAGAAACGCTCTCCTCAAGGCTGGTTATCAGCGCCAAGCTGAGGCGCCCTTTCCCGATCCCGCCCTTGCCCCCCTTCCCCCCGGCGGGGGTACGGTACTGTCTCTCTGGCGGCCCTTTCTCTGGGAGACGCATCCCGGAAACATGCCCCCCCTGCTGGTTCCTGTTCTGCCCTGGCCCCATACATCCAAGGTTCTCGCGCTGGAAAGCGGCCTGGAAAGCGCCTTTCCCCCTTCACCGCTCATTTCCCCTGTTATCCTTGCCGCCCTTACCCGAAGCGTTTATGACCTTGCCGCCGCTCAGGACCGGGGCAAACTCAATTACCGGCGTATAACCGAAAGCATCTCCCGCGGCAATTGGCGGCGGCGGGGTATCTATTGCATATATACCGGCAATTTGACGGATGAAGGCCATGCCCTGCTCTTCCGCCGTTTCCTTGAGGAAGGCTTCCTCCTTCCCCCCGTGAAGGATCAGCCCCTCATACTGCCTTCCGGCCTTTCCACAGGCGAGGAAGTTCAGCTTGCGGAGCTTCTGTCCCGCAAATTGACGCGGGAAACAGAAAACGGCTAAAACCCAGCGCCTTGTTTTGGCTAAAAACAGGGAAAAACCGCAAAGATTAGTCTAAACTCTCTCCCGCGCAAGCGGGTTCTTCCATAAATGACGAACCCCGCCGCAGAGCGCGAACCTTCCGTTCTACGTTAGCGGGCTCGTGGGTATTAGACCCCCTTCGAATAAGCCCTTTAGAGCGAAAGAAGCGGAACGCGCTTTGTTAAAAGCGCTTGAAAGCAGAGGATTTCCCAAAAACTGAATTTTTGGGAAATCCTCTGCATATATGAAAAATCGTATATCTGCGCGGTTACGAATTCGCGGCGCCCAGTTTTTTATAGTATCCGCGCAGGTCTTCCTGCCGCTTTATACACCGATAGTACCTCCCAGGCCCCGCTTCCCGCTCCCCTACCGTCTCCTTCCGGCAGCGCTCCTCCGTGTACGGACAGCGCTCCGCAAACCGGCAGCCCTCCTGCTTCAGTTTCAGATTGGGAGGCGCCCCTGGTATCGCCTGCAATACATGTCCCCGCGTCCCCTCCTCCGGCACTATTATCGAATTCATCAATCCCTTCGAGTACGGCATCACCGGATCAAATACCATCTCCCGCGCGGTACCCTTCTCCACTATCTCTCCCGCGTACATCACCATGATATCATCCGTTACATTGAACAGCAACGGTAACTCATGCGTGATAAACAGTATAGCCCGCACAAATCCCTTCTCCATCAGGTCGTGCAGCAGCTTGATCACTATCTTCTGCGACGACACATCCAGCGCCGACGAAGGCTCGTCCGCTATCAGCACCTTGGGGCTCAGTATCGTCGATATGGCTATCACCGTCCGCTGCTTCATCCCGCCTGATAACTCCACCGCGTACTGATCCAGCACCTTCCCCGGCAGGTTCAATATTTCAAACCGCTCCCGCGCCAGTTCCCGTATCTCCTTCTTCGAAAGACCCGTCCCGTGCGCGTTCAGTACATCCTCCACAAACCGGATGATCTTCCGCGTCGGGTTCAGCGCGTTCATCGCGGCCTGCGGGATATACGCTATCTCCGTTCCCAGTACCGTCGTCCGTATCGTATCGGGGTTTAACGATGTTATCTCCTTCCCGTCTATGATGATACTCCCCGATTCATAGAACAGCGGCGGAAAGTAATACCCCATCACACTCATCGCCAGCGTACTCTTCCCGCAGCCCGACTCCCCCGCTATCCCCAGGGACTTTCCATCCTCAAGGCTGAAAGAAACATTATCGACCGAGCAGACCCGTTCGTTCATACGGGTCTTGTAATAGGTAACAAGGTTCTTTACTTCCAGCATGGTTGCCATGTTTAACTCCTACTTTAGAACGGCGGGATCACCGCTCATTTCAATCGAATATGAATGTGTAACATTCATATTAGCTTCTTAACTGGGGGTTAAATACCTGATCCAGTCCTGAATTGATAAGATTAAGAGAAAAGGAAACGAGGGCGATCACCAAAACCACCGGAAGGAACGCCCACCAAAAGCCCTTGGCCAAAGCGCCGAAATCCATTGCCCAGTGCATCATAAGCCCCAAACTTGCCACATGGCCTTGAGGTCCCAGTCCCAGCATAGAAAGGCTCGCCTCCGCCAGTATCCCCGACGCCACCTGAAGGATAAAAGCCATCATCACATAAGAAGCCACATAGGGAAGAATATCCCCCATAATTATCCGCGGCATACTATGGCCAGACAGCTTGGAAAGGTTTACATGATCGCGGTTCCGCAGGCTGCTGGTCTGGGCGCGTACCGACCGCGCGGTCCAGGGCCAGGCGGTTATACCTATAACCAAGGCGGTGGTAATAAAATTACGGGACCTCATACTCACCGAAATAAGTACAAGGATAACAAAGGAGGGTATGACAATAAAGATATTGGTAATTGTGGTGATAAGGTTATCGATCTGGCCCCCGACATAACCGGCCAGAAGGCCCAGGGTAAGCCCAATCAGGGTGGCAAGGATACCCGCTATAAGGCCGATTAAAAGGCTGGTACGGGTGCCGGCCACAAGTTCCGCAAGCACGTCCCTGCCGAAATTATCGGTGCCCAGAACATGAAGCGCCTTGGGCGCTTCCTTCTCTATGGCGGTTAGACCGAATTGGGCCAGAATATCGTCCATCTCCGTGTTTTGTTCAACAGGGGCCGCCTCTTCGCCTTCCTTATCCTTGATAAGATACTCGTGCAGGTTGGGCGCTTCAAAGGCAACCCCCGCCATCTCCAGCGGGTCCGTATGGTTAAAAACAGGAAAAAAAACAACGAAAAGTAAAATAAGGCTGATAGTAACAAAGCCGAAGCGGAATTTTCCAGACTTAAACGCGGTTTTAAATATATAGCCCATTTACGCCTCCTCCTGCTGGTTAAGCCTAATCCGGGGATCAACAAGGCCGCACAGAACATCCACCAGGAAATTAGCCGCCAGCACGGTAAGCGTGATTATCAGCGTACAGCCCGAAATAAGCGGGAAATCCTGGGAACTGATGGCGGTAAACAGGGTAGTACCAATGCCGGGGTAGCTGAATATAATTTCTGCAATCAGGTTGCCGCCTATCATGGTACCCAGAGAAAGGGCAAGACCGGTGATCTGGGGAAGCATTGCGTTGCGGAACACATACCACACTATTTTGGAATCTTTAATACCCAAAAGCCGGCTGTATTTAACATAATCAGCGTTAAGCTCGTAAATAGACATTTCCCGCATACCCAAGGACTGTCCCCCGATGGCGACCAACACCATGGTAAGGAAAGGCAGCCGGTAATGATTTAGAAAGGATAACACAAAAGTTATGTTGGTCCAGGGATTAACATTGGGATCATTCCAGTTAATCGCTATATTAAACCCATACCCCAAACCGCCCGGAAAAAGATTGAGAATATTCGCAAGAAAATGCACATTCACTATCGCCAGGCCGAAGGCGGGAATCGCCGCTATAAAAAGGAAAAACGGAAAAAACACCTTATCAAATATACCCTTCCGGTACGCAGCCAGCGCCCCCAGTGTATTACCAAGGAGCCAGCCTACAATGATGGCCGGAATCTGGAGCCTGAGAGTCCAAGGAATCGAAGCCGCGATAATACTCGAAACGCCGCGGGGATACTGGGTATAGGAGACCCCCATCTTCCCCTGAAACAAATTGCCGATATATATGAAAAATTGCTGCCAAACAGGTTTATCAAGACCAAATTCGGTCATATAATCATCATATATCTGTTTTATAGCCGAAGCGTCGGTCAACCCCCCGGTAGATTGAGAGACAATAAAGGCGACAGGATTTCCGGGAATAAGCCGCGGAAGCAAAAAATTAAGCAGTACCGCTACAATAAGCGCAACAAGATACCACATAAATTTCTTGCCCAGGTATTTTTGATAAGTATTCAATTCAATACCTCGCTATAGTGTTTTAAAAATTAAGGTTGCTATTAAAAAGGGGGGCATGTTTCCAGGCAGTCTCTGGATATAGACACCATAACTCTCATGCCCCCCTCGCTTCAAACGCGCTGTGCGCGTTTTCCGCTGCCCCCTCAATTTAAAATTGCCTTACACTAAAAAGGGCGGCTGATGTCCGCCGCCCCGCTAAATTTTTAGGATTTGAAAAAGCTCAAGGCTTTTTCAACAGTACTAGGAGCCCTGTTAATCGGAATTTTTGCATAAAGGTGTGCCGCAGGCACACTGAGCAAAAATTCACCAAAGTCCCACAGGCTCCTAGTACACTATCTTGCTTTAAGGTTATAAAGCCCTTTGATTCCATAACCATCCGTACAGAGGGTAGGCGGAATATTACTGCCGTCGTTGATCTTGGGGAAGCCGCTCCACTGGGTGGTATTAACGGTATGGAAGCGCAGGGGCCGGTACATAAGCCCCGCGGCAGGCATATTCTGTAGGTAGAGGATGTTAAGCCTGGTCCAAAGCTGTTTAAGCGTCGCGGCATTCGTCTCGGCGGCAATCCTTGCAAGGAGATCGTTTGCCTCGGCATTTTCCCAGCGCCCCCAGTTCTGAATCTGGTTCGGTACGCCTTCGGCTGGCATATCCGAACTGCCTATGGCCTGATACGCACGGTTCCAGGGGGACGCGGGACCGGGTCCGCCGTAGCTATGCATAATCATATCGAAAGTGCCGTTATCCTTATCGCTCTGCCAGACTGTCTGCATGGGGAAGTAGGTCCTTATATCAATACCTATCTCTTTACCGGCCTGGGCAACTACTTCCAGGGTTGCGTTCCAGTCGGACCAGCCGGTAGGACATTCCACCTGGAAGGAAAGCTTCACCCCGCCCTTGGCTCTGATGCCGTCCGATCCCTTAACCCAGCCCGCGTCATCAAGCAGTTTAATTGCGGCTTGTCTGGCCTCGGCAAGATTCCCGCTCCACTGGTAGGGCTTTAAGGCGTCGGCGTCAATAAGGGCCTGTTCAGCGGGAACCGGCAGCATAAGAGACGGGACCAGCTTGGCGGTGTACCCGCTCATGGCGTTCTGACCGACCGTATCATAGTCTACGGCCATGGCAATGGCCCTGCGGACCGCGGGATCGTTCAACCCTGGCTTCTTGCTGTTAAAGACCAGGAAGGGAATAGTACCGGGGAAGTAATAGGGCGCCTGGGGAATATAGGTTTCTACCCTGGCGCCGGTTTGCCACATACGCCACACCTGGGATATGTACTGCTGGGACATATCCACTTCACCGGCGCGGAAAGCCGCGTCGCCGGATGCGTTATCCTTGAACACATTGTGTACTATATATTTTGGCGGGGGCAGCTTACCGAATTTAGGGGAATCCTTACCCCAGTAGGTATCGACCCGCTGGAGCACGCACTTGGTTTCGTCCCACAGCAGGGGCTTGTAGGGGCCGGTGCCAATAGGGTTAAGGTTTGCGTACCGCGCGACGGCCATAGGATCCGTCCCGACTTCGCGGACTATCCTGTCCCATTCATGTTTGGGGGTAATATAGAGGGCCGCAAGGGTTGTTTCAATGTACAGGCGGTTAAAATTCTGCGGATTCCCCCTGATCAGAACCGTATAATTATCAACCGCAGTAACGCTTTCAATGTATGACCAGTACGAGGAATACGCGGTCTGATAATTCTTGTGAAGCGTGTAGGAATTCACCACATCCGCGGCCGTCATGGGCGTACCGTCGCTGAACTTTATATTCCTGTCAAGCGTTACCGTAAGGTTCTGCCCGCTCCAGGTATAGGTATCGGCCAAATGAGGATAGAGTTTCCCGTCCAAAAGATTGTAGAGAAACAGAGTTTCGTATATAAGCTGCCGCGCGGCCGATTCATTGGGGGTAATACCGAACTGAACGCCGCTTGATACAAACGGGTTAAATTGGGTAACGGCGCCCCAAAGAATACCGTTCATGTAAAAGGTTTCGTTTCGGGGTAGCGTCCCCCCCCCCCCCCCAGACGCCGCTGCGCCGGACTGGGCGTTTCCTTCGGCAAACACAACACCGGCGGCAACTGCCGTGATAAATACCGCAGATACCAAGACTTTAGTCAACTTCATTTCTTTCCTCCGCAAATTAAATAATCTGAGCCGGTTCCAAAATTGGTTATTTTGCCCCCGGCTCTTACAGTTTCCCGGCCTACGGCCTGCGAAACTGCGGCTTTTAAGGTTGCGGTTCCAAAATTTGACATTTTGGAACCGCCTCATCTATAATAACTTTACTGTTATTATTGCAGCTATTATTACACAATTTTTTAATAAAGGCAAATTTTTTATAAGCGGCTTCCCCTCGAACCAAAGGTTCATCCCAACCGGCTTTTGGGAACGGATCAGTATTCTTACAAATACCGTAAAGTTACCAACCCTCCTATGCGCTTGTTTTCTTGAAATCCCAAGGCTCATATATCTTGGGTACATCCCCCAACAGCCGTTTGGTATATTCCGACTTGGGGTGCAGGATCGCCTCATCGGCTGTTCCCCGTTCAACGATTATCCCCTGTTCCATTATATACACCGTGTCGGATATATAATACGCCAAGCCCATATCATGGGTTATAAAGACTATCGTCATATCTATCTCTTCACGGAGTTTAAGCAGCATATCCAGAATCGTCGCCCGCGAACACGCGTCTATCATTGATGTCGGCTCGTCGGCTATAAGCAGCTTAGGGTGGAGCATGAAGATCCGCGCTATCATCAAACGCTGCATCTGCCCCCCCGACAGTTCAAAGGGGTACTTATTGGACAATTCCTCAAATTTCAGATTGACAAATTTGCAGGCGTCCTTCATCTTTTCAAACTTTTCCGCCCTGCTTAATTTTCCCCCGCCCTGCAATCGTATGCAGTCGAGCAGTACCGCGTCTACCTTGTTAAATATATTATACGTGGAAAAAGGATCCTGGAAAATCGCCTGGATATTCTGCCAGTACTGCTTCCGTTTGGCGTGGCTGGATATATCCCGCGTCTTCCCTTCAAAATATATCTCCCCCCGCGTCGGGTTTAACAGCCCCAGCACCATCTTTGCCAGCGTGGTTTTCCCGCTCCCGCTTTCCCCCACTATCGAGATTATCTCCCCCCTGCGGAATTCAAAATCAACATTGTTTACGGCTATGGTTTTATGTTCGCCAAACCCAAACTCGCGCGTCAGCCCCTTGGCGCTTAAAAAAACTTCACCAGTATTCTTCCTGACCATTAGTAGACTCCTCTACTTGAGTTTCTGTTACTATTCAGTTCGGAAAAACCTCTTAGTTCTCTGATTATCACATTACTTTATTTGTTTGTCAATTTATTTTTTTGCAAAAATTCAGAAAATTTACACAAAAAAAACGACAATTAGACGGATATAGTTAAGTGAATAGTTGTGTTTTTCAGCAATTTTACTTTAAAAAAATTCAACCGCTAAAGGCATGAAAAGATACGAAAAAGGAAAGTACACTACTTCCAAGTACCGCGAAAATACCCAAATTTGAAGAATAACCGCTGACCGCACAGACTTCACGGACGAAAGCGGGAAGTTCGAACAAAAAGTCAGTGTTTTCCGTGAGATCTGCGGTTAAAATTCTTAAATTTTGGTAATTTCTCAGAACTTGAAAGTAAGTGCTGTTGCCCTGCCGCGGTGTGTTTTTTTATTGTAATATGCGGTATAAATTTAGTATGGTATTATTTAATTTGCTCAAACCCGGTAGAACCCTTGCTATTATAGCTTTTGCCCTATACCTCGTATCCTGCGGTTTGTTCAACGAACCTTCGCAGTATGAATACAGTTACAGTTCTGAAGCTAATAGATACAAAATTGATTTCGGCAATAATTCTGAAAAAACCATTACCCTGGAAAATTTATCCGGCAGGAGCGTTTTCCTGGTAACCGTGAATACATCCGGGGTTCCAGCCCTAGCGGGTAACATCGGTTCCTCTTATTCCATAAATACCGCCCGGAGTATAGAGGGCGATACCGGATCGGCCGAAATTACCAGCCCTGTCCGGCCAATTTCTGTAGAGGGGGACGGTCTTGTTTCCGGCGCTTTTACCGGGCCGGACGGTACTATCACCCGCCTTGAGCATCCGGGGGCCAGGGAATTCAGCCGTAATCCGCCTGCCCTGCCTGTTGCAGACAGGAGTGTCCGCGGCGCGGCCCGTAGTTCCCAGGGACAGGCGTTCAGCTATGCCGTAGGCGCGTCCAGACAATTTTGGGTAGAAGATAAAGCGGCCGTATGGAAGCAGATTGAGGCCAAATTACGGGCAAGTTCAACACATGCCAATGTCTGGATACCGGACGAAAATTATAACGCCAATGGTGATGGTAAAAACACGCTTTCCTATTCCCAGGCCCAGGCCGTTGCCGTTAAATTTGACGCTATTTATCAATACGATACGGCAATCTTCGGTTATGAATACGGCGGAAATCTGTCCGTAGATGACCCCAATTACGGCGGTATTGACGGCGACCCTAAAATACAGATATTGGTCTATGATATAGACGGCGATTATACGAGCGGTCAGACCAGCGGGATTTTCGGCTACTTCTGGGGTAAGGATTTATATAAAGACGGTACTTCGCTTCCTTCCCGCTCAAATGAAGCTGAGATATTTTACATCGATTCTTATTTTACGGAATCGTATCCCGACGCAATTTACTCAACCCTGGCGCATGAGTTTCAGCACATGATCAATTTTAATGTTAAACGTATAGAAAAAGGTCTGAGCAGCGGTACCTGGTATGACGAAATGCTTTCCATGCTGGCGGAAGACATGATAGTTCCGCTTATCGGTATAGGCCCGGACAGCCCGGACCATCCAATAAAGAATAGAATCCCCCTCTTCTTAAGCGCCTATTGGTATGCAGGCCCAGCCGAATGGTCAAGCGGCGATAATGTTTTAATCTCCTATTCCAATACCTATGCTTTTGGGGCTTATCTGGCCCGCAATTACGGCGGGGCCGGGTTGATACGGGAAATCGCGCGGAATAACGCGGTTAACAAGGATTCGGTAGACGCGGCGCTTAAAATATACGGCTCAAGCTGGGATAATGCCGTTAGTAGATACGGCGAGGCCTTTATATTTTCGGGAACCAGCAAACCTTCAGGCTGCGTTTCCTTTGACAACACGGTAAGCAGTACGATAAACGGAACCGCGTATACCTTTGCCGCCTTTGATATATGGAAGATGCTTAACAGGGACAAAGAAGTTTTTGGTAGTAATTATTCCAACAGTCTGGGGCCTGCCGTGTTCGAGGGGAATACCCAGTATGCTATGCGGCCGTACTCGGTACTGGTTCGATCCTATACGCATTGGCGGAAGGTAAATGGGAACATTACTATTACCGTGCGGAAGCCGGTTGATACTAATATAGAGCTTTATGTAATGACAAGGTGATTAACAGAGTGAAGCGCAATTATTATATGGAAACGGCCTCACTTTACGTCCTGAATAGAGGATTGCGCCCCTTGTCTTGTACTCCCCCTCAGTGTTACAGTATTCATCTATCTATTATCTATGCAAACAAGCAAAGGGACAAAAAAGATGCCGCGGAAACGGCTTAGACGGGGTTGGTGTTGTTTTTAAAAAGTCTTGACATATTCGGTTTCAAATCTTTCGCGGATCATACGCAGGTGGTATTTGCGGACGGGATCACCGCTCTTTTGGGGCCTAACGGCTGCGGCAAGTCTAATGTAGTAGACGCGGTAAAGTGGGTGCTGGGGGAACAGGCAAGCAGAGCCATGCGCGCCGAGAAGATGGAAGATGTCATCTTCAATGGAACGGAGAACCGGAAGCCCCTCAATGTGGCGGAGGTAACGCTGACCCTTGCCAACGAAAAGGGGCTTCTGCCTATAGACATGCCGGAAATAGAGATCAAGCGCCGTCTCTACCGTTCAGGGGAAAGCGAGTATTTTATCAATTCCCAGGCGGTGCGCCTTAAAGAGATACGGGAGCTTTTCTGGGATACCGGCGTCGGCAAGGCGGCCTATTCGGTGATGGAACAGGGCAAGATTGACCAGATTCTGTCGTCCAAGCCGGATGAAAGGCGCTATCTCTTTGAGGAAGCCGCGGGGATCACCCGTTACAAGGTAAAAAGCGCGGAAGCGGAACGGAATCTTGCCAAAACCGAAGAAAACATGCGCCAGGTTGAGGGTGTAGTGGGAGAGGTGAAACATTCCTACGACAGCCTTAAAGTACAGGCCGAAAAAACGCTCAAATTCCGTTCCCTGCGCGAAGAGGTATTCCAGTTCGAGCTTGATATTCAGCTTTTGCGCCTAAAACAGTTCAGATACGAACGGGACGAGCGTATCGAAACCCTGAAAAAGCAGACCGCTGTCAGGGATCGCATACAGGCCGAGGCTGACGCGCTGAGAAAATCTTTGGAAGAGAACATGGATGTAGTCAATTCCATGGAAGAAAAACTGGTTGAATATCAGAAGAGCATCTACGGCCTTGCGGTAGAGAAAAACGCCAGGGAAAAGGAATTGAGGCTGCTTTCCGAACAGCGGTCGGAAATCAAGGCAAAGATAGCCCAGAATGAAGGCAGGGAACGCGCGGCGCTCATCAAGATAGAAGAACTTACCGGCGACGCGGACGAACAGGATTCCCTTGTGCATGACCTCCGCAAAAAAGTTGAAGATATTGCGGATAATATCGCGTCGTTTGAAGAGAATATACAGCTTGCGTCCGGAAGAATAGGCGAGAATGAACAAACCGTTAAGCGCATCGAAACCGAGATTAAGCGCTTGCAGGCGGAGCAGGCGCGATGCGAGAAGGACCTGGAGGCTATAACCGACGACATTGTAGCCGCCCTGGATAAGGGTTTAAAAGAGGCGGGCTATTCCATCGCGGAACGGCGGAATACCGAAGCGGCCCTTTCCGAGACCCTGGGCCTTTTAAAAACCGCGCTTGAAGGCCGCGGAAAACTTATTCAGGATATAGCCGCCTTTGCGGCCTGGGCCGCGGACGGGCAAAAGCCCGGACAGGAAGCGGCCCCTCCAGGCATTTTATCATCACCGGAGGAACTTAGGCGTATTGCCGGTACTCTGGCGGACGCCCTTTCCGACGCGGCGTTAAAGGCGGAAAAGGCGCTGTCCCTTTTTGAAAGCTACAGGAAAAGTACGCCTTCGTTTATAGATGAATTCCTTGCGCCCGAGGGGATCATCACCAAAAAGCGCGGCTACGACGCGAAGATACGCTCCGCCAAGGACGGCGTGGACCAGGCCCGCGAGCGGATAAGCGGATTGCGGCTGGATAACGAGAACCTTGGGCAGAAGATAGACGAGTACCGTTCTACCCTGGAGGGACTCCGTGTAAACAGGGTGCGTATGGCTACGCAGGCCCAATCCGCCGAGGACCAGGCCCGGCTTATACGCCGCGAGCTTGCCGGTCAGGAGGGCCTTCGCAAGACCATTCAGGACGAACTTTTTCTGGACAGAAAACGCTTTGAAGAGATAAACGAGCGGATCAGCGATACCGAATCGGAGCTTGCCGGCATTGAGCAGAAGGGGCGGGATCTGACGGTGGAGCTTGAAAAGCTGGAACGGGATATAGAAACCAGAAACGGCGCTGTTGCCGGCAAGCAGGACGCCATCAAGAAACAGACGGCCGATTTTGCCAGGGTGCAGGAAAGCCTTGAGAAAATCCACCTGGAATTGGTTCAATCTGAAACCGAGATTAAAAATATCCAGGATAACTTCCGCGAAACCCATTCGCGGGATCTTATGGAATTTGAGGAACGCATTTACACGATAACCGTCCCTACCTCCGAACTGCGGGAAAAACTTGCGGCGGCGCGCGCAGCACAGAAGGAATTAGGCTCGGTCAATCTTATGGCGCCGGAGGAATTTGCCGAAAAAAAGGAACGGTACGAGTTCCTTACCAATCAGCTTGCGGATCTTGAAAAGGCCAGGAAGGATCTGGAAGATCTAACCTGCGAGATACGGGCGGAATCTTCGGAAATGTTCCTGACAACCTATAATAAAATAAAAAAGAATTTTCACAATATGTTCCGCAGGCTCTTCGGCGGCGGCAAGGCGCAACTGCGGCTTGTGGATGAATACCATGTACTTGAATCCGGCATAGAGATATACGCCCAGCCGCCGGGGAAGAAACTTGAGAACATCAACCTCCTCTCAGGCGGCGAGCGGTCTATGACCGCTGTCGCCCTGCTCTTCGCTACCTACATGGTCAAGCCGAGCCCTTTCTGCCTGCTGGACGAAATTGACGCGGCCCTGGACGAGCAGAACGTCAACCGCTTTGTCCAGGTTCTGCGCGAATTTGGCAATACGAGCCAATTCATTGTGATAACCCACAATAAAAAAACTGTTATCGGCGCCAGTACCCTGTTAGGGATAACAATGGAAGAATCCGGCGTTACCAAGGCCATAGCTATCCGCCTGGAAAATGAGGAGCCGGCCAGAGCGGCCGCGGCCGCGGCCCGAACAGAGCAGTATGAAGAAGAAGAGGTAGAAATTGAAGAAGGCAGGGAACTGCCGCCGGGCGTAAACGATCCCGCCCAGGTAAGCGAGGCGGATCTGCACCCCATACGGGCCGCGCGGGAACAGGCCGCTTCCGCGGCGGTGCGGGACGAACCGGAAGGCGGGGAAGAAAACAATACAGACCAGTATGAAGAAGAGGTAGAAATTGAAGAAGGCGGGGAACCGCCGCCGGGCGTAAACGATCCCGCCCAGGCAAGCGGGGCGGATCCGCGCCCCATACGGGCCGCGCGGGAACAGGCCGCTTCCGTAACGGTGCGGGACGAACCGGAAGGCGGGGAAGAAAACAATACCGAGCGGTATGAAGAAGAGGCAGAAATTGAAGAAGGCGGGGAACCGCCGCCGGACGTAAACGATCCCGCCCAGGCAAGCGGGGCGGATCCGCGCCCCATACAGGCCGCGCGGGAACAGGCCGCTTCCGCGGCGGTGCGGGACGAACCGGAAGGCGGGGAAGAAAACAATGAGTAGCCGCGAATCATGCGCGTGATCGCAGATATACATATACATTCTTCCTATTCGCGGGCCACCGGGAAGAATATCAGCCCTGCCGCGCTTGAACGCTGGGCCGGGATTAAGGGGATTGATCTTCTGGGCGCCGGAGACTGTACGCATCCGCGGTGGCTCAAGGAACTGCGTGAACAGCTTGACGATGCCGAAGACGGCTTCTATGCGCTTAAAGAAAAATACAGGACAGCGTTTGATAAGGGCCCTGCCTTAACTCAAGGTTTGCCGCGGCCCCTCTATACCAGCCTATTGCCCCGCTTTGTACTGACCGGTGAGATCAGTACTATCTACAAGCAGGGAAACAGAACCCGGAAGGTGCATCACCTGGTGATCCTGCCTAATTTTGAAGCCGCCGCTAACTTCCAGGTTCTGCTTGAACGGATAGGAAATATCCGATCCGACGGACGGCCTATTTTGGGGATTAATTCGGAGGAACTGCTGCGTTTGCTGCTAAAAGCCGATGAACGCAGCCTGCTTATTCCGGCGCATATCTGGACGCCCTGGTTTTCCGCACTGGGCGGCAACTCGGGCTTCGATTCCATCGAAGAATGTTACGGCGATCTTGCCCCCTATATTCCGGCTGTAGAGACCGGCCTTTCCTCTAATCCGCCTATGAACTGGGCCCTTTCCTCCCTTGACAGATTCTCAATCGTTTCCAATTCTGACGCGCATTCGCCGGAAAAACTTGGCAGGGAAGCCTCGGTGTTTGAGATGGATATGTCCTATTCCTCGCTGAACCGTGCTTTACGGAGGCATAGACTGGAATGGGAAGCGCGGAACGGCGCGCCCGGTACGGCGGAAAAGGCCGGTGAAGGCGTGGCCGCTACCATAGAATTTTTCCCCCAGGAGGGGAAGTATCACTACGAAGGCCACCGGAAATGCGGCTTCTATGCCGGCCCTGGGGATCGTGCAGCCGGAGGTATGTGTCCGGTCTGTGGAAAGGCCCTAACGCCAGGCGTTATGGGCAGGGTGCTTGAACTTGCGGATAGGCCGGTAAACGAAGCTGCGGTGTGTCCGCCCGAACCCGGCGCCTCTAATAAGCGTCCGTATATTTCCCTTATCCCCCTAAAAGAACTGCTGGGAGAACTGTTGGAAACAGGTCCTTCGTCAAAAAAGGTAAGCGCCGCTTATGCTTATTTAATAGAAAAGGCCGGTAATGAACTTTCCCTGCTTATGGACATGGAGACCGGGCATATCGAAAAGCTCAAATGTCCGGGGCTTTCAGGGGAGCTTCTGGCCGCGTCTGTAGACAGAATGCGCCGGGCTGAAATTTTTATTAGTCCCGGCTACGACGGCGAATATGGTGTTATCAGAACCTTTTCGCCGGGGGCTTTAAAGACAGGCGCTGGCACGGCAGGGCTTTTTGATGACGAGCCGCCCCCGGCAGCCGCGTCTCCGGCGGGCATACCGCCTGCCGGCAACACAGCGGAGCGGACGCGGTCTGCATATACGCCGCGGCAAGGGGCCGGAAACGCGGGGCCGCACGGAAGGCAGAACACCGCCGCGCGGCCGCCGGTAGAGGAAAAGGCGCTTCCGGCCTTTACCCCCAACGCGGACCAGGAGCAGGCCGTATCGTTTAGCGGAAGCCACGGGCTCATCATAGCCGGACCGGGAACCGGCAAAACCGCGGTACTTACCGCAAGAATTGTCCGCATGATGCGGCGCGGGATAAGGCCGGAAACGATACTGGCTATAACTTTTACTATCAAGGCGGCGGCGGAAATGCGGGAACGTATAGCCAGGCTTACCGGCCCTGACAGCGGCATCACCGCGGCTACCTTTCATTCATTCTGCCTAAGCCTGCTCCGTGAACAGCAAATAGGGGCGGACACGCTGGAAGATTTTAATATTATAAGCGAATCTGAACGGAAGACCATCCTTGAAGCTGTGTGTAAGGCAAAAACAGAAAAAGGCAGGATAGGCCCGGAAGGTCTGGGGAAGTATATCGAAGAACGGAAACGCTTCCTGCTTTTGCCGGGAGAAACCTTTCCCCTGCCTGGTAATAAGGCGGAGATTTTAAGCGGCGGCCTTGAGGAACAGGCTATACCTCATGCCGATCCTCTTATGGAAAATCTGTATAAACATTACAGAGAGGAACTCCGCTCCCGCGCCTTACTGGATTACGATGACCTTATTGCCGGGGCGGTTAGACTTTTAGCCTTTAACCCGGATATCCTTGCCCAGTACCGCAGCCGTTTCAACCATATCCTTGTTGATGAATACCAGGACATCAACTTTGCCCAGTACGGCCTGATAAGGCTCCTTGCGCCGGGCGGGGAAGATTCGGTTCCGGCGGATGCGGGACGTTCGTTTACGGTTATAGGCGATCCGAACCAGGCTATCTACGGATTCCGGGGTTCCGACAAACGTTTCATAGATCGCTTTATTCAGGATTATCCGGGCGCCGGTATGTTCCGCCTTTCAAAAAGTTTCCGCTGCGCAGCGCCTATTACAAGGGCGGCAGGACAACTTGTGCAGGTTAAAATTGAAGGGAATACAAACGAGGTAAAACTCTGCCGCTTTGAGTACCCTACGGAGAAGTCCGAAGCTGAGGGTATTGCCCGGCGTATAGCCGCGCTCACAGGCGGTACGAGCTTCTTCGCCCACGACAGCGGTGTTACGGATGGTGAAAGCGGGGCCGCGCTTGAGGATTGCGCCGTACTGCTTCGTACCGGCGTCCTTGCGGGCCCCATCATCAAGGCCGTGAAGGATCACGGGCTTCCCTTTACTCTGACCGGGGATCAGCCCTGGTGGGAAGATGAGCCTGCGGGAACCATCCTCGCGTTTCTGCGGGAAAATCAGGATGTAAAAAACAAGCCCTCCCCGGCGGAGGGCAGGGTTCAGGCGGCGGATGCAATTAAGGCTGCCTGGGAGGTTTTTGTTGCACAGGGTGCTATAAAGTATCAGGCGGGAAAGCCGCTTCCCGAAAGCCTTGAACGCCTTCTGGATTTTGCCTCAATCAACAGGGATATTCCTTCACTGCTGGACGCGCTAGCCGTAAGCCGGACGGACGGGGCGGCTGAAGTAAAAAGCAAAGGCTTAAAGATCATGACTATTCACGCGGCCAAGGGGCTTGAATTTGATCATGTCTTTGTACCGGCGTTGGAAGAAGGTATTCTGCCCTTTACCTTGTTTGAAAGATCCGCGGAAAAGAACGGCAGCCCTGATAGAGCAGGTTTAGATAAGGCGGATTCACGGCATGTGCAAGAGAAAATCGATGAAGAACGGCGCATCCTCTATGTAGCCATGACCAGGGCCAGGTTGGGCCTCTACCTTTCTTGGGCCGAATCGCGTAATTTCGGCGGCAGACAGCTTAAATGCAATATAAGCCGCTTCCTTTCGGAACTGCAAAACCTTGTCCCGCTTCTGGAAGATCGCAAACCACGGCCGCGCAATCCGCAAGGGGAGTTGTTTTAGCGGCGCGTCGGATTCAGTGCAAAAACGGCATGTGCTCACGGCCGCAAAAAAAGGATACGCAAAAGTTTTTTTTGTAGTATTCAGTGCCGTCGTTTGGCTTGCCGCCTTGCGGACGATTCAATTTCAATATTTCATCCTTTGAGTTAGAAATTTTGGGAAAGGAGCGTATGTTAAAGTATTATATTAGATATGGAGAATACATGAAAAAAATAACCTTATTTGTTTCCGTTTGTATGCTGATTCAGGTTTTCTTGACGGCCCCTGCTGTAGAGGCTCAATCCAAGGACATACCGGACAATATACAGACGGCGTTTTCCAGGGCGGGCATCCCATTTTTAAAGCGGAGCCTTCCCATTACCGATTTTACCCTGCCTCTTCTGGATGGGAAGAATGTCAAACTGAGCAGCTTCAAGGGTAAAGTGGTATTTTTGAATTTCTGGGCCACCTGGTGTCCGCCCTGCCGGAACGAGATGCCTTCCATGGAAGTTCTGTACCAGCGTTACCGTAACAAGGGCCTTGAATTTCTTGCCGTGGATGTTATGGAGGGAAAGGAAGAAGTTAGTTCTTTTATGAAGGATTTCAGCCTCAGCTTCCCTGCCGCTCTTGACAGTTCAGGCAATGTAAGCGGCTTGTACGGCATACGGGGTATACCCACCACCTTTATCATAGATCGGCAGGGAATGATAATCGTTGCCTCGATAGGCGGCAGGGAATGGAACACGCAGGCCGTGTTCAATGCCTTCGATCTGCTCCTGAGCTATGGCGAATGACATCTCCATTCCGGCGGCTTTTATCGCCGGAATGCTTTCCTTTTTGTCGCCATGCGTATTGCCGCTGGTGTCCTCATGGCTTGTCTTTTTAAGCGGGGCGCAGGCGGGTTCCGGCGCGGTTGGGGGAAAATCGCGGCAGCCGGACGCCGGGAGAGCGGACGGCTCTGATGATACCGGACATACTTCCCCTCTTCATGAAAAAACCTCAAACGTTATTTATCAAAAGGAGATGGTTATTTCTACCCTCTTCTTTATACTTGGTTTTAGTATAGTCTTTATTGTTCTAAGCATAATACTCTCAACTTTTATGTTTTTTCTGAGCGGTATCAATACTATCATAAACTATACGGCGGGGATTATTGTAATCATCCTGGGCCTCAACATCATTTTTAACTTTATACCTTTCCTGAATTATGAAAAACGTCTCCATCCTGACCGCCCGCGGGGCTTGGCCGGCGCCCTGTTTACCGGCATTGCCTTCGGCGCGGGCTGGACCCCCTGCATAGGCCCCATTCTGGGGAGCATACTGCTCATGGCAGGCCAGGACGGCAGGCTGCTTCCGGCTGTTATCTGCCTTATTGTGTATTCCGCCGGCCTTGGACTGCCCTTCCTGGCCGCCGCGTTTTTCTGGGGGGCCTTTATACGGCGCCTTGCCAGGCTGAAAAGCATCGTGCCGCTTATATCCAGGATAAGCGGTGTATTTATCATCGGCGTTGGTATTTTTATCTTTACGGGACGTTTTAGCGCCCTAAGCAGTTTTTTCCTGAGAAACGGCTATGCTATCGCCTCTTGGTCAAAAAGCGGCGGTCCCCAGGCACGGTTTCTGCCGGCGCTGATCTTTCTGATCATAGCGCTGCTCCCGCCGGTACTGCGTGCCATTAAAAAAAGACCTGTCTTTTCGCGCGGCATTATCGTAGCCTCCGGCATCTTTCTTGCCCTTGCGATCACTCAGGCCGCGGGCATTCTTAACTGCATGGAACTGCTTGCCAGGTGGTTTATGTTTATCGGTGTATAAAAGAACAGAGAGCAGATACAAAGATGAATCCTGTTCTACCGTCCCCCTCTATTCCTTCCTATCTTAACTTTTATTGTATATTCGGTTATATTAGTTCAATGGCAGCAACTGTTGATGATAAAAAAATAATCTACTCTATGTACCGTGTCTCTAAAAGGCATGGTACTAAGCAGGTACTCAAAGATATCAGTCTTTCCTATTTTTATGGCGCCAAGATCGGCGTGATAGGGCTTAACGGATCGGGGAAATCGAGCCTCCTTAAAATACTTGCCGGTGCGGACAAGGAATTCTCAGGGGAAACCGCGGTCAGCCCGGGTTACACCGTAGGTTATCTGGAACAGGAACCCTATCTTGAACCGGGGAAGACCGTCAAGGAAATTGTTTCCGAGGGTGTGCAGGAGTTGATAGATCTGCTCGCGGAATTTGACAAGGTAAGTGAGGCCTTTGCGGATCCCGATGCCGATTACGACAAGTTAGGGAAAAAGCAGGCCGCATTGCAGGAAAAGATTGAAGCCGCCGACGGCTGGAACCTCGACAGCCGCCTCGACTTGGCTATGGACGCGCTCCGCTGCCCGCCGGCGGAGCGGCTTGTGGATCAGCTTTCAGGCGGCGAGAGGCGGCGCGCGGCCCTCTGCCGCGTCCTCCTTAAAAAGCCGGATATCCTCCTCCTCGACGAACCTACCAACCACCTTGACGCGGAAACGGTTGCATGGCTGGAAAAGCACCTCCGCGAGTATGCGGGAACGATCATAGCCGTTACCCACGACCGCTACTTCCTTGACAATGTTGCGGGCTGGATTCTGGAACTGGACCGCGGCGAGGGCATCCCTTGGAAAGGGAACTATTCAAGCTGGCTTGAGCAGAAGGAAGCGCGTCTTGCCGTAGAAGAAAAGGAGGAAAGCGAACGGCGCAGAACCTTACAGCGGGAACTTGAATGGATCAGGATGAGCCCCAGGGGACGCCACGCCAAGAGCAAGGATCGCATCGCCCGTTATGAAGCGCTATACCAGGATAGCGAGCGGGAAAAGATACGGGAAAACCGTATCACTATTCCATCAGGGCCCCGTCTAGGCCAGTTTGTGATCGAGGCGAAGGGCTTGTCCAAGGCTTTTGACGACAGACTCCTCTTTGACAATCTGGACTTTACCGTACCGCCGGGGGCCTGTGTGGGAATTATCGGTCCAAACGGGGCGGGTAAGACTACCCTTATTAAGATAATCACCGGCGAGGAAAAGCCCGGCGGGGGGAGCATCAGGCTGGGGGAAAGCGTCAAACTGGCCTATGCCGATCAGATGAGGGAAAACCTTGACGGTGAGAAATCGGTCTGGGAACAGCTTTCCGGCGGACAGGACACTATTAAACTGGGCGGAGTTAAAGAAGTCAACTCGCGCTCCTACTGTGCGTGGTACAATTTTTCAGGCGCGGATCAGCAAAAAAAGGTTAAGAATCTTTCCGGCGGTGAACGCAACCGGTTGAACCTGGCCCTTATGCTCAGGGAGGGGGCGAATGTACTCCTCCTTGACGAGCCGACCAATGACTTGGATGTGAATACACTCCGCGCCCTGGAAGACGCTATCAATACCTTTGCGGGGGTAAGCATAGTCATCAGCCACGACCGCTGGTTTCTGGACCGGATCGCCACCCACATACTTGCATTTGAAGACGGCGATGTAATCTGGTACGATGGTAACTGGACGGAATATGCCGAATGGCGGAGGCAGAAGTTCGGAGCCGCGGGGGACAGACCCCACCGTTATGTGTACCGAAAATTAGAAAAATAAATCGGTATATCCCTTTGCGAAACAGCGTTTAACTTGCTATAATAAAAGACATGAAACTAATAATTGGCAGAAAAAATGATATTTTTCTTATTGAAATAACGGGAAAACTGCAACTATTCGATTCTAACGAACTCAAAGAGTTGATCCTTAAAATGATCAAAAAGAAGATCGAAGTTTTTATCCTCAATATGAAAAATGTCCAGGCGGTAAATTCAAGCGGTATTGGGGCGCTCATTTATCTTGCATCAACCGCAAAAAAAATGAACCTTCGGATGGCAATGATCAATGTTAGCGAGGGCGTACAAAAAGCCTTTGAAGTAACAAAACTGGAAACTTATTTTCCTATACTTCCAAATCTACATACAGCGGTTGAAATGTTTGAAAAGCGCTAAAATTTGTAGCCGGCAGGGGCGCTTTTGCAATGAACCGCGTTCCAATGACGAACCCAAGAACCCGCTTGCGAGGGGGAGGGTTCGCGGGCGTTGGGGGTGCGGCATGCTTTTGCACGCCTTTTCGGTTAATTTTTTCTTATCGTTTAGTCCAAGGTACTGGCACTCTAAAAGCCGCGGACACTTCGTGTCCGATGGGACTTTGGTGAATTTTTGCTCAGTGTGCCTTGGGGCACCTTCATGCAAAAATCCCGATCAATGGGCATACTGTACTCTTCAGCAATTTTACTTTTAAGAAATTCAACCGCGAAAGGCGCAAAAATACACGAAAAAGGAAAGTATGCTGCTTCCAAGTACCGCGAAAATACCCAAATTTGAAGAAATTTAACCACAATGCGCACAAAGGTTTTTGTCAGAACGCTTCTTTCCTCCCTTCGTGTCCTTGGCGGTTGTTTTCTTTTCGTGCATTTCGTGTTTTTCGTGGTTAAAAGTAAAACCGCTGTGTACTCTTCGAGTATTCGGAGTTTGCAAGGTATAAATATGAATATTTATACCATTTTATGCGCGAAGCGCAACAAATTGCTAGAAAGTTTAACCGCACGGACTTTTTGTTCAAAGTTCCTGCTTTTGTCTGCGCGATTCGTAGTTAAAATTTATATACATAAAGTCTCGGCTAACTTGAGACGTTAAGTATTTTTAGATTTTTCAAACTCCTAACCTAAACCTGACCGGCAAGGAAGACCGCGTCGGTGTCGGTAAAGGGTTTACCGTAAATATATTCAAAGAGAAAGCGCATATCCTCCGGCGCCATATCCAGAAAACGGCAGCCGAAATACCCCGTAGTATGATCCTTGTAACGGCGGACTATGCGGGCATTAGCACTGATAATACGTTTAGGGGCAATCAGCTTTACCGAAAGCTCGCTATCGGGCAGCAGCGAAGAGGAACGATTCGAGTGCGGATAGGCAAATAGAAGCCCCGATGCGCTTATATCAACAACTTTACCCTCAAATGGTTCATTTTTCAGGCGGCCCTTTTCAAAATAACCGTTTTGTTTAAGGGAAAAAGCCAGCACCTTGGCAAATTGATAGAGAGTATCGATTACGCCATAATCAAAGGGGAGTTTACCCTCTTTATTTATCCAGATATGAATATAACCGATTACATACTCCTGAAAGAGCAGGGGAACCCACAGGTCCGAGAAAAAACCGGCGTCATATTTAGCCTTTAAATAACGGCTTATCGCGTCATCTATATAGGCAATATCGACACCGGTGCTTTCCAGGTATCGTTTGAACATATCAATGGTAATTATCCTTTTTTTAGGATAGGGGTCCACATCTGGAAAGCTGTTCTGGGTAGAAGGTATATAGAAGGTCTTACCGGTTTCAGATATAATACGCTCTTCAGTGGTAGTAGGTTTTACATCCCTAAAAATAACCAGTTTATACCCATTAGCATAACCTTTAATCCAAGCCGCCATTTGTTCAATAAGGCCGCTTAAATTCCTGGAATCCAGGTTGTTCATAAAATTCCCCATTTCTTCCGCTTCGTACTCGGAAATACGGGGGTAGTTGAGGGAATAACGATCACCTCGAAAGGTAAGTTGAACCTGCATATCATGAGGCGTCGTAACCCGCGAAAAAGAACGATCCAAATTTTTATAGAGGAATTCCGGCGCGTCGGCGAGGATACGTTCATCTTTTACGCTTACTACATCCACAACAAAAGATATAATCTGCCCCCGGTAATCAAAAATCAGGTCCAGTTTTCTTTTGGGCTTGAGCCCTATAATAGGTCTGTCCGCCTTAAGAAATATCTCAGTTTTGGCCGGTTTTTCTACATACAGGATATACTCGGTACGGTTACGGAGATACATAAGCGGAATTTGTTCATCATAAAGCACCTTGAGTAAAAAATCCTTTTCTATTCGCTTAATTGGTGTTGCCATAATTCATTCCTAGAAAAATCTTTCATAAGGAGAAAATTCATAGGGATAGGGGGCCTTACTTGCAGTTATATCCTGAATCTCTTCCAGTACCAAATCATCCACCTGCCAGACTGCCGTTTCAGATTGCTCCCCTGCTTCAAGTTTAAGGTATAATTCACCGCTTATCCACTCGTCCCTGCCAATAAACCGTACCAGAAAGGAAACTCCCCCGTCAGCTTCTTCCCGTCCGCCGCCAATCCTGAATTTCCTGGGGTTTATTGGTTTTATCCTGGTAAAAAGAGATTCAAATAGGGTTTTATCCATGGCGCTGATAACCGGCGCCGTTTTATTATCCGCGGCCAGTGCGGTTAAAAGCCCCCGCGCCAGAATATAGGCATCTTCCGGCGCTTCACCCCTGCCCAGTACCCCAATGATCACATCCTGCGGATACCGGGCGGCTTCTCCGCGCTGGGGCCTATGTATAACATCGGGAACCGCGGCATTCCAGACGTTTTCCGCCTTTTTTTCTTGCGTACCATCGATGCCATCCTGTACATCCGTTCCTTTTATGCTATTTGGATCCGTCTGTGCGGTGAACAAACATACTATCAGAAAAAGAATCGTTAAAAGAAGAATAAATCGAATGTTTTTACAAAACACACACATTTTTGCTCAACCTTTTCAATATCCTCTCTTCATATTTTAATATGCTTTTCTCTAAAGATCAAAGGGCTTACAGGGCAAATTGAGGATATAAATTTAAGGGTTATTTTCAGATCAAATCTGAATACCGTTTACGAGCATAGCTATCTTCCTGCCTCTTTCTTCCAGAGCGGCAAAATTATCGCCGGAAGGATAACCGGCCCATTCAAGCATTTCAAGGTTATTCCATTTAAGGGCCGCGACAGCGGCTTCATATTCCTTTCTAGCCCCGCCTGCCCAGCCCCAGGAGCCGATTCGGAGCACATTTTTGCCATAGATATGCTTACGGCGGAATATATCAAGGACGTATGCCATAGGCGGGAACATAGCATATTCATAGGTAGGCATGGCAAGGACCAGGGCTGAACTTTTATAGGCAGACGCAAGGACGTATGAGATATTTTCATCGGGCACCCGATGGATAGAGTAAGCCGCCCCTTCGGCTTCAATCCCCCTGATTACCGCATCAAGGCCGGCTTTGGTATTTCCATACATAGACCCCCAGATGACGGCTATTTCTTTTTCCGCAGGCCCCTTGGCATAAGAAGCGTACTTCTGATAACGCTCAATTATCGCGAGGGGATTTTTCCGCCAGACAATTCCATGGCTGGGCGCCACGCATTTTATATCAAGCCCGGCAAGTTTCTGTATGGCTTTTTCCACAAAATTTGAAAACGAAGAAACAATATTGGCGTAATAGCGTAAACATTCTTTTTCAAAGAAGGCATGCTCTTCACCGGTAAATTCATCATCAAAGACCTTAGCCCCCAAAGCGCCAAAAGACCCAAAGGCATCGCAGGAAAAGAGGCAGCCGGAAACAGGATCCCATGTTACCATCGTTTCAGGCCAGTGGACGTTAGGGGTTTCATAGAATGTGAGTACCTTTCCGTTACCCAAGTCCAGAGTATCCCCGTCGATAACCGCCTGTAGACCCGTATCTATTTTAAAGAACGATTTTACAAGTGATATACCCTTAGCGGTAGAAAGGACCGCCGCACGGGGATTTTTCTCCCGAAATTCTTTAAGCCAGCCTGAATGATCCGGCTCAAGATGATTGAGAATAAGATAATCAATGGAAGAAAAATCAAGACCGATAGAATTTAAAGCATATTCCAACTGTTTAGGGGCATCGGTCCAATCCCGTACCAGATCTATAAGGGCTACTTTTTCACCCTTAACGATATAGGTATTAAGAGAAACCCCGTCAGGAATAGGCCAAATCCCTTCAAAAAGATCGTCAGTCTGTATATCTGCATGAATGCAGTAAATACCGTCCGAAACAGGCAGGGCTTTCAACATATCAGTAACATCCATAATATGCCTCTCATTCTTTAGACAAAAATTCTCCCCGTTTTGCCGTTGCAAGACGAGGAGAAATGAGAATACTCCTTCTCTTTTATAATAAGAAGGAGTAGATGCGGCTATTCGGTTCTTCATCAAAGAAGAAACCCCGGATCACCCTTAAATTATTTATCGCTTTAGGACAGAAACGACCCTTTCCAGTACCTTTTTTCGATCCAGCGGTTTAACGATATAGCTTTTTGCACCCATCAAGAGAGATTTTTTAACCACATCTTCTTTTCCCAAGGCGCTGACCATGATAACCACCGCTTCTTTATCGAATTCCAGTATTTTTTCCAGGGCGGAAACTCCATCCATTACCGGCATTGTGATATCCATCGTTACAAGGTCAATATTAGGATATAGCTCCTTATATTTTTCCAACCCCTGGGCTCCGTCACCGGCAGTGGCCGCGACCTCGAACCCCTCTGAAGTGAAAATTTGACCAAGCTGCTTTGCTATAAACATGGAATCATCAACAACAAGAACCCGGTAAGCACCCCCTTCGGGTTTTTGACCCTCCGGCGGTTTATCATTAAGATTGGGCATATCACTCTTTGCAATCATCATGCGGACGCTCCTCTTATCTTTTAACTCTACGTTAAAGGACATTACAAGTCAAGGCTCATTCAACTTCAATAATAACAAATTTTTCATCGTTAATATAGATACTTAAAATAATAATATTTATTTTTTATGATTTCTACCCTGTATTGAGCGCAAAATAATAGTATACACCGCAAGGCATTGTTATAACGCTATATATAGCGTGTTTTGGTATTATTTTAGAATATCATGCGCTATATATAGCGTATATAAAAACTGAATTTTATGGTAAGTCTTTACAATACAAAGAAATGACGCCGCTGCAAAGCCCTCCGCGTTGGGCGTTTTTTTAAATAAACGAGGCAGTTCCAAAATCTGACATTTTGGAACCAGCTCAAAAGACAACTGTTATCGGAAAAGTGTTTTAGGTATACTAAGCACATGAATATTCCTTTCTTGCTGGCGCCTATGGCGGAATTGAGCCATAGGGCGCTGCGCGAATTGATAGAGGGCTTTGCTATATACTTTAACGGGTATTACTGTGGATGCGATGAATATTTTACCGAGATGATCAGCGCAGGCGCCCTTGTTTCCAGAGGGCTTTTTGAAAAATGGTATACCGATACCGGGCCCTGCCCGCGAAAGGTGGTTTGCCAGCTTACCGGCCATGACGCGGAACAGATAGCCCTGGCCGCGGCGGTGCTGGATCAAGGCGAATGCGCCGGCATAGACCTTAATATGGGCTGTTCGGCGCCGACTATCGTAAGAACAGGAGCGGGGGTAAGCTGGATGGCCTCTATTGATAAGGCAGGGGCGCTGGTTCAAAAGGTAAGAAAGCAGGTACGGCGGCGCCTAAGCGTAAAACTCCGTATAGGTTTTGAGGACGATTTTGACTATCTGGTACGATTCTGCCGCAGGCTGGAGGAGGAGGGGGCGGAATTTATCACCCTGCATCCAAGGACGGCCAAAGAGAAGTTCAAGCGCAGTTGCCGCTGGGACTATGTTGAAAGTTTAAGCCGGATTTTGCGTATACCTGTCGCCGGGAATGGGGATATTGCCGATGCCGCGGCCTTGGCGCAAAAGGCGTCGGTAAAGGTTGGGGAGCGGCCCTACGGCGCCCTCATGGCAGGCCGCGCCGCGGTCCGCTGCCCCTGGATATTCGCCCAGGCGCGTATGCTGGAAATCCGGCGAAGGGAAGCGCCGGTGAATGCCGGTATAAGCACGGGCCGGCCGCCCTTGACCAGAATCGATCTTGAAGAGACTGCCCTGCGCTTCCTCGATCTTCTTTCGCGGTATCAGCCGCCGGAATTCCACCAGAGCAGGGCCCGCCGGTTTTTCAACTATTTCTGCGAGAACTTTACCTGGGCGCATTTCCTAAGAACCAGGCTGAACCGTGAAACAAGCCCCGGCAGGATGGCGAAGGTATTACAGGCATACATACAGGAAAATCCTGGGGAGAAATTCGTGAATTTGGAAAAAAACGGGGGTAATTTTTACTCGGATCGACAGGGTGAGTAAAAATTACCCCCGCAGGTTGTACCAGATTGAAAATATCCGCGCCAAAATAGCACGCAAAACGCGGTTTTAAATAAGACGCGGAACGGTTTAGCCCGTAATCTGGACGCATTACGGCCGGACTCTATTTACTCCTCTCTCTAAATATCTTTATACTTGGTATGATTTTTGCTATAATTTACTATGGAGTATACCTATGATAAAACTTTTCAAGCTGTTTCCCTATTTCATGGCTGTCGCCCTGCTTGCCGGAACAGGCTGCCTTGCCTCCGGCTGCGTTGCGGGTAAAAAGGGCAATGCCAAAACCTACGAATTTACAGCTATCAGGAGGGGAACGCTGGAAAGGACGGTTTCCGCGTCCGGTTCGCTTAAACCAGTCGCCACCGTCAATGTGCTGCCCCGGATGAGCGGCAAGGTAGAAAAAATTAACGCCGATTATAACGACAGAATACGCAAAGGGGACATACTTGCGGAACTGAACACCGATATGCTGCGCCTACAGCGGGAACAGCAGGCGGCCCAGGTGGTAAAAACCAGGGCAAACTATGAACTGCAAGAGATAAACTTTCAGAACCAGCAGAGGCTGGCGGAAAAAAATCTTATATCCGAATATGAATTGAAGACCGGTAAGACCAACATGGATGTACAGAAGGCCGAACTTTCCGCGGCGGAGGCAAGCCTCCGTGCCATAGAAACGGAGATAAATCAGTACGCATTTATCACTTCGCCTATAGACGGCATTGTGCTTGAACGGAATGTCAACGAGGGTGAAACCGTGGTGGATAGTTCCAGCGGCAATTCGTCCAGCATGTTTGTTATAGCGGAGAATCTTGAGGAAATGCAGATAGAAGCCGCGGTGGGCGAACTGGATATTACATCTATCAGCAAAGGCCAGGAAGTACGTTTTACCCTCGAAAGCCTGCCGGGAAAGACCTTTTCGGGTTCGGTAGATACTGTACGGCTTATGCCCTCCACCCAGGACAATGTTGTAAATTATACAGTAATAATAAATACCGAAAACAAGGACGGGACCCTTCTGCCGGGCATGACCTGTTCGGTAGAATTTATCGTAGTGCGGAACGAGAATATACTGCTTGTGCCGAACGCCGCTTTGCGTTACCAGCCTACCTTTTTGAGCGAGGAAGAAATCGCCGGCTATGTTTTTAATGCTTCTCTTGCCGGTATGGACGAAGCGCAGAGGAAGGCCGCTATTGAGGCGCGTTCCAGCCAGAGGAATGTCAGCCAGAATACAGGCGGCGCCTCTTCGCAGCCTTCCCAGGGCGGTTTGTCCGGGCTTATGTCGCCAGGCATGCCGGGCGGCAGGATGGCCCCCCCTGGGGGCAGGGGTAACGCAGGGCCGAATGTTCAGAGCGGGGCGGCAGAGAGGAGCGCACGGGGGGAGAATCAAAGCCCCCCAAGGCCGCTTTGGTATATCAATGACAGTAGGATCGATTGCGTCATGGTATGGGCCGGATCGAGCGATGGTTCGTATACCGAGGTAATGCCCGCAAACCAGGCAGGGGGAACTATTGAAGGTATGCAGATCATCCTTAGGGAGAAGATATGAGGGCAGTAATCGAGATGCGGGGGATAAAGCGGATATACAAGATGGCGGGAAAGCAAAAAGAAGAGGTTGTGGTACAGGCTTTGCGCGGCCTTGATTTTTCCGCCGAAGAAGGCGAATTCGTTTCGGTGATGGGGCCTTCCGGTTCAGGGAAGTCTACATTGATGAACATTCTGGGCTGCCTTGATAAGCCGGACGAAGGCAGTTATCTGCTGGACGGCATAGAAACGACAAAATCCAATTCAGATACCTTTGCCCTTATCCGCAATAAAAAAATAGGCTTTGTTTTCCAGGCATTCAACCTTCTCGCGCGGACTACAGCCCTGGAAAATGTTGAACTGCCGCTTTTTTACAATAGGAAGCCTCTAAAAACTCCGGTTGGGTTTTTAGAGGCTTTCACCAGGCGGGAACAGCGGCTCGGCAGGAGCGTAGGAAAAGGCCGCGCAAAAAGCCAAAAGGAGCGCGCCGAAAAAGTGCTGAGGGAAGTCGGGCTGGGCGAGCGTATGGGGCACCTGCCTTCCCAACTATCAGGCGGCCAGCAGCAGCGGGTAGCTATTGCGCGGGCAATGGTAAATGATCCCGCCTTTATACTGGCAGATGAACCAACCGGTAATCTTGATACCAAAATGACGCTGGAGATCATGGGCCTCTTTCAGACCCTTAACGATCAGGGTAAAACTATCATCATGGTAACGCACGAGCCGGAGCTTGCCGCGTATACCAAGCGGACCATCACCCTGCGGGACGGGGCATTGGTTTCTGATATTACAAACCATCAGAGCCGTATCTATCCAGGCTGAGGGCTGCCATGAACCTGTTACCGCTTCTGCTTACCTGCTTCCGCAATATCTTCCGCAACCGGATGCGGAGCCTCCTTACATCCCTGGGGATAATCATCGGCGTAGGCAGCGTGATCATCATGGTAGCTATTGGAGAAGGGGCCCAACAGGAGATAGAAAACAGAATAGCGTCTATGGGAACCAACCTTATCCAGATAATGCCCCGGCGTTTCACGGGCAGGGGACAGGCAAACACGCCCCAGGCCAGGCCGGTGAGGATAAGCAAGGCGGATGCGGCCAAACTCAAGGCCGAGGCAAGCTACGCGCTGGCCGTTTCGGGGATCAGCCAACGGAACTTTACCGTGTCTGGAAACGGGGCGGTCTGGTCTACCGCAGTGATGGGGGTTGAGCCTGACTACCTTACCATACGGAGTTGGGATGTCGCGGAGGGCGTTTTCTTCGGCGAAGAAGACCTTTGGGGGCGGAACCGTGTGGCCGTCCTTGGGGCAACGGCTGCTTCCCAGCTTTTCGGTACGGCGGATCCCCTTGGCCAGCAGATACGGATAGGGACCAACCACTTTACCGTAATAGGCGTGCTGAATAAAAAAGGCGCGGGAGGGGGCGGTAATGATCAGGATGATGTTGTTATGCTGCCCCTTGATACCTGCCTGACAAGGCTGCTCAATACCAAGTACCTCAATACTATCGCGATGAGCGTCGTCAGCAAGGAGTACATGGATGCCGCCCGCAAAGAGGCCGAACTGATACTGAAGGAAGCCCACGGGCTGAAGGAAAGCGACGCCCCGGATTTTGAGATTATGAACAGCGCCGATATTATCGATATGGCCTCGGAAACGGCGCGGACCCTTACCGCTCTGCTGGCCGCGATTGCCGGTGTTTCGCTGCTGGTAGGCGGTATCGGCATTATGAACATCATGCTGGTCTCCGTTACCGAGCGCACCCGCGAAATAGGCATACGGATGTCCGTTGGCGCGCGCCGCAGGGATATACTGTTTCAGTTCCTCTTAGAGTCTATCATATTAAGCCTTATGGGAGGACTTATCGGTATCGGTACGGCCTTTCTGGTATGCCGCTTACTCGAATTTGCCGGTATACCTACGGCAGTCAATCCGGTAATTGTCATGGCGGCCGCGTTCTTTTCCGCCTTTGTCGGGGTCTTCTTTGGTTTTTACCCCGCGCGGAAAGCGGCGGGAATGTATCCTATTGACGCATTGCGGTATGAATGAACAGGGGGAGAGGATAATTATACCTTCAAAGATATGGCGGCGCTAATGCCCGGCTGGAGGCAAAAGCGAAGGAACGGAAGGCAGGTAAGTCGATGAAGGGCTTGAGTTTTGAGACGGCTTTGCCCAAAAGATTGCAAAATTTTATCTTACAAAGTCCAACGGAACCGAAATTTTTTACAGGCGCCCGATAATGAGAATCCCGCAAACTTCACGAGTATAGGCTCAGAAAATTTGCGGGGATTTTCTTCTTACATTTCTTCACTAAACCCCAATACCTTAGCATTGGTCATCACGGGCTTGTACGGATCGCTTATATTGATCTCAACTATTCGTCCGCTCCAGGTTAGAGCCTGTGTTCTCACCTTACCCACACTGATATTTGGAGCATAATCATAAACATACAACTTGTCCCCGGACCAGCCGGCAAAGAATCCCGGGTTATAGAATGCGTGTACAGAACTATTACTAGAAGCGCCTACATCCTCTGCCAAAATACGGCCGGTTCGTGCGTCGGCGATAATAAATTCACCGCCGGCAGGCCCCTCTTCGCTATTGTATAGTACAAGAATATAGAGCTTTCCGCGGATAACCTTGATATCGGTAATTTGCCGGGTGTTTTCAAACTGGGTTTTCAGGGAAAAATTTTGATCCTGAACAAAGGCAGCACCGGAAACACTGCCTTTTACAATGGTGAGCTTACCGTCTGATACGGCGGTAAGGTAGAGCGAACCGTCAATGTCAATATCCAAAGCGGCAGAAGCGCCGGCGCCGGCGGTATCACTGTTGGACGGCGGACTTGGTATGGTAAGATTGGGCAATAAAATAGACTGTGCCGTATCGGCATTGGAAGTAAAATCATTTTTGTGTAGTTTATCCGTTCCTTTATTGAAACAAAGACTGTATAGGGCCTTTTCACGCGGGTTCCAGGCTATCGCATCAGGGTTTGTCTCATCCCCATATAATTGATCATGAATTATCTTGCGCGTTTCTGGATTGTAAATGACCTGTATTTGGTTCTCATCAGTTTTATACAGCGCTCTGCCCGGACCGTCCAGATCAAACCGGAAGGGAAGGTTATCTGGTCCAATGCCTAAATAAACAGAGTTTCCCAGCGACTCAAAATCCGGTGAACTTCTTCCGGTAAATAAAAAATTATCACTATTATTTTGTTGAATAAAAATAATATCCCTATCCTGGGCAACAAGCTGAACAGGGACATTCGTGCTGACACCTGGTTCAACGCTGAAAACCTCGCTTTGGCCGCTATAGGACTGGGCAAAGGTCTTAGGTCTTGTTTCATCCCGGTTAATTTTCCCCTCAAACCGGAGCCGGTAATTAGCGCCCGGCGGCACACCCAAGGTATAAGGGCCTTGATCGGTAAATTCCTTTTCGGCGGCTATCCTCTCACCGTCAAAAACAGTAAGGGCGACCTTTTCAAAAACCAGATTAACATCCGCGGGCCACGTGCCGCTGTAATCGCCATCGAGTGCGGTCCGCCCCTGAGATCCCAAGGCAACGGTGATGGTTCCCTGACCGTCGAAGAGTTGATTTTGGTTACAAGAAATACCCATAAGGGTAGACAGCAGGATACTCAAACCCGCCGCGGCTTTGCAAAGAAAGGTTCTTTGCTTAAAAAAACATCTATCATTCATAATACCACCCCCTCTATAATGCAGTGCCTCAGATTATCCGCAAAAACGCTTATCGCGGATAACCTTCTACCGGAAACAGGGTTCCCCCGCCTCCGTTATGCACTAACCGGTACACAACAAAATTTCAGAATCCCAGTTCCACGTTAATTCCGCCATTGGCGGCCCTATCGTCAATAGGAGCGGCAGGTCTGCTAATGCCGCCCAAACCCGCGGGTAAAGACGGGTAGAGCCCTCCTTCATTTACCGGGGAAGACAATTTCCCGTTATCGCTTACCGTGCTTGAACGGCCCGCGTTTACCCGTATTATTTTTCCACCACCGCCCGCCAATGCAACCGACCCGCTTATAACACTCAGCTTCTTAGTGCTTAAATTAAATTCCGTACCGCGCACCGACGCGGTAGCTGAAGGGCCGCGTACAGAAAAATCGATCTTCCCGCCTTCGGGGGCCTTAACATCCGCCCTTATATTACCGGCGGACATGGCCAGTTTTACCTGGTCCTGACCGTTAGCGCGGCCAATCTCTTCAACGCTCAACCGTGTAAGGGCTCTGACGGTTACTTTTGACCCCCCGATTATAAGAACCGCGCTGCTCTTGAAGCTCGTCGATATCTGAGCGTCCTTTTTTAGGGTCATACCTTTCTGAGCGGCAACCCAAACCGCGGAACCGGGGGTTTTCACCTCAACTTTACCGCTTACCTCTTCAATCTGTGTTAAAAGTTCTTCCGCACCCAGGATGGGAAGCATAAGGCAAAGCGCCGTCATACATACCGGTAAAAAAAATAAACGTTTCATGGTCTCCTCCGTACATCAAGATCATCAATAAATAATACAGACAGCGGCTTTCCTAAAACTTCAGTTTTGGGAAAGCCTCAACCTTAATTGACAATTACAACGAAATAACCGCCGATACCGAAATCTGCCAGAGTGTTTTGGCGTCGGCCTTAAACGCGTTACCAAGCTGAGGGAAAAAAGCCCCGCAGCCTGCGGTAACGAGCAGATCGGAAAGCGGGGCCCAGATAAGGGTTCCATAGAATTCGGCCCCAAGGAAATACGGACTATCTCCGGTATTGAATTTCAGATCGCTCTTTTGATAGGTTTGCTCATCAAGACGGAAGAGGTAATCGGCGGATAGATCTATAGAAAGAACATTAACAGGATGAAAAGTATATCCAACGCGGGCGCCGGCCGTACCAGAGAGTTTTGCGCTGAGGATGGTTCCCTGCGAAGCGGCATTGACGGGCAGAAAGGGCTTTATAGTGTCGTTCCATTCGCCGGAACCGGCATGGAAGCCCAAGAGCAGGCGGTCTTCTATTTCGGTAGGGAGGTAACAGGTAAAGTCCGCGGAAACAGCGGCGGAAACCCCGTTAAAAGACCAGTCGTCTTCTATAAAACCGCATACACCGGAGAATCCAAACTCAAAATCGCTTCCTGCCGCAATGTCCGCATGAAGGAAGACATACTGGGAATCCACGCGGGGCGAACGGGTATCGAACTGGGCAAACACGCCCAAGGATAGGGAATGATCCGAATTCAGTATACCGGGAAAGAGAACCTCGCCGTTAAGGTAAATCCGGGGGGCGGAAAAATACCGCTCCGGTTTGCTATCGTCTATATCACTTTGAGAAAGCCTTATCTCCGCGGTTTCCTTATACAAGAGGCCCGAATAGTAAACCCCCGCGTTGATCTCCATCTTATCAAGGGCAATACCGGTACTAACCCCGTCAAAGAGGCCGGAAGCGATAAGACCGGAGGATTCCGCAAGGGAAAACCGCCCCATATTCAGGGTGATGCCATCGGTCATCCGCCAGGTCAGTTCGGTACGGCCAAGCTCCGGGATAAGAAGGCCGGGAACCAGGGGATCTGTCTCCCGATTCGGCTCTACTTTCAGGGTGAGGCTTCCCGAAATATAGAGGTCAATATCCTCCCTCAACAGGAATGACGCCCACGGTTGTACGGTTTCGGTATAGAAAAAACCGTCTTGTGAATATTTAGGGGCCTGATTGAGAAGCACACCCCAATCAAGACCAAAAAGACCGGCTGATGCCGCCAGAAAAAGCATAGGACCAAGAACACGTTTCATTCTTTTAATCCCCCAACTGCAAACTGATCTGACCTAAAACATAGAGAAACGTCTCTCCTGATACTCTTTGCGTGGGATCGGCTCTACCCTCAATGACCTTTTTAAACACTAATTCACGGTAAGCGTAACGGTCGTTGGGGAACAGCGAATAGAAAATGCCGCCCCGCAGATCAAAGGCTTTCATAACGAGGAGGGAAAGACCTCCCAAAGTAATAGGAGAGGTATTATTCTGCCGAAAACGGCTGTCTTTCCCAAGCTCTTCCATCAACTTTTCGGAAAAATCCGCTTTTACTGCGGGGCCGGCGTTCTGTTGGGCCGCTTCAATTATAAAGATCAAAGCCTGGCCGCAGCTTACCTCGCCGGTCTTCAGAAGATTATCTATAGAATTGGCTGTCTGGGCTGGTAAAAATTGAACAAATAATAATAGAATAGAAAAACCAAATAACGGTTTCATTAATGACGCCCTTAATTTAAGAATATTTTATAGTAGAGGCTTTCCCAAACCTTCAGTTTTTAAGAGTAATTTATTATAGTTTCTTTTTTCAGAAATATCAAGAGATTATGAATGTTTTTATGGATATTTTTACGGTAATTTAAAAGGGTAAAACCGGAAAAGCTGCCGGCATATCTGTATGCGCGGCTGCCCGCCCTGCCGTTTTACCTTCGTTTCGTTGACAATAGGACATTTGTATAGTATGTTTCCGGTAGGAGGATAGTATGCCCGATCAGAATATACACGGAGCGGCCGGGGATCCGATTTTTGAAGATGTCCGGGCCATGTTCAAGGAGACGGCCCTAATGATCAAGGAATCCAGCCGGGAAAGAAGGGAGATGTCTCAGGAAACCGACAGGGAGATCAGGGAGATGTCTCAGGAAACCGACAGGAAGATCAGGGAGATGTCTCAGGAAACCGACCGGAAGATCAAGGAGATACATGAGGAAATTAAACAGGCTTTGAAAGAGGCGTCGCGCGTCGTAGGCAATTTGGGAAACAAACTGGGGGTTGTGGTTGAACATCTGGTATTGGCCAATATATTGGAAAAATTTAACGCGTTAGGCTATGAATTTGAGAAAACCGTACTAAATGTACGAATTGAAGACAAGAAAAAAAACATCTATACCGAAGTTGACGCCATGCTGGAAAATGGTGAATTTGTCCTGGCGATAGAGGTGAAAACACAGTTAAACGTGAAAGATGTGGATGAACACCTTGAACGGATGGATAAATTGCGGCGTCAGGCCGACAGCCGCTATGAGAGGCGTAAATTCCTGGGCGCTGTGGCAGGGGCTATAGTCGCGGATAATGTAAAAGTATACGCCCAAAAGAATGGTTTCTATGTGATAAAGCAGTCCGGCGATACGGTTACCATCGAAACCCCACGGGAATTTAAGCCGCGGGAGTGGTAAGGGCGCGTTTTTTACATCGCCCCCGTTCCTATCCGTTGACACCTTCCCTTCTCTCCCATTAATATAACCGTATGAAGAAACTGATATGGTCTGTTGTTATATTTGCTCTTGTGATACTATTTGCCTGTTCCGCGGGAAAAAAGGAAGAATACGATCTTGAAGAAATAGAGAAAGCCGGGACTGCCGGTTTGAACGAGCTTCTTGCAAAGACGGAGAGCAAGCCCTGGAAGGGCGAGGAATTTAAGGACGGCTTTTTGGGCGGAATCTGGAATTCCAGCGTTACAAATGAACCCAAGAGTTTTAACCTGCTGGTAGCCGAGCGTGATGCGGAAACAGCGGCTGTTGTCGCCAATATGCACGAATATCTGCTTGATTACGATGTAATTAAGCGTGAATGGAATCCGCTCTGCGCCAGCGCCGAGATACAGGTGGACGAAGCAAAGAGTACGCTCGATGTCATCTATACACTGAGGGAGAACCTCTACTGGAGCTTTTACCAGTCCGCCGAAAAGATCCCCGTTACTTCCGATGATGTTATCTTCTGGTACGATGAAATTGAAGGCGATCCGGCCTTTAACAGTTCCGCTTATAACGGTCAATTCCTTACCCTGGAAGACGGCGGCAAGGCCCATATTGATATCCGCAAGATTGACGACAGGCGTTTTGCTTTTCACTTTCCCCGTATAGACGCCAACCCCCTGCTGACTACTAACCGCAACTTCGGGCCTGCCTTTATCTATAAAAAGGCCAAGGACGAAAAGGGCGTCCAGGGCGTACTGGACCTTTTCAGCGTGGCCGCGGATGTTAAAACCATCCCCTCAATGGGGAAGTGGCATCTTGTCGAATATGTCCCGAGCCAGCGCCTGGTATACAAACGGAACCCTTATTACTGGGACAAGGACAGCCAGGGCGTTTCCATGCCGTATATAGAAGAAGAGACGGTTCAGATACTGCCCGATAAAAACACCCAGTACCTTGTTTTTAAGGAAGGCGGGCTCGAATCCTACAGTCCCCGCCCCGAAGATCTGGATGAACTTATCGATAAGGCCGCTGATAAAACGAGGAATACCGGTTATACGGTGTTCAATGCCGAAGGTTCCATATCCGCGGGGATGTGGGGCTTTAATCAGAACCCGAAAAACCAGAATACGCCCTGGTACCGGTGGTTTACCCAGAAAAAATTTCGCCAGGCCATGAGCTGCCTCCTCAACCGGGACCGTATAGCGGCCCAGGTGTACCGCGGGCTTGCCGAGCCCAAGCTCGATTTTTTCCCGGAGCCTAATCCCTACTATAACCCCAATATACGCCTTGAATACCTCTACGATCCCGAACGCGCCCTTACCCTGCTTGCATCCATCGGCCTTACACGCGATAGTGAAGGGATCATGCGCGACGCAAGCGGTACGGCTGTTGAATTCGATCTTTCTATTTCCAGTGATGTTGTTACCACCGCCGATACGGCCTCGATCATTGCGGACGAGGCGGGGAAGATCGGTATCAAGATCAATATCCGTACCCTGGATTTCCAGAAACTTGTAGAACAGCTTACCGGAACCTACGATTGGTCTTCGATCATCATCGGCCTGGGGAGCAACTTCTTCCCTACCCAGGGTTCCAATGTCTGGCCCTCTACCGGAAACCTTCACTTCTGGCATCCACTCCAGCAAGAACCCGCAACCGACTGGGAAGCGCGTATAGATTACCTTTACAACGAGGGGAGTTACACTATAGACAGGCAAAAGGCGCAGGTTATTTGGGATGAATACCAGCGCCTTATCCTGGAGCAATGCCCGGTTATCTACCTTATGCGCCAGCGTAATTTCTTTGCCCTGCGCAACCGCTGGGATTTCACTAATTTCTACTACGACAATCTAAACGGCGCCGAGACCAGGCATATCTTTCTAAGGAAATAGCGGGACCGGAGGAGATGCCTATGGATACGCCGGAAAAAACATATTGGCATACCGCATTCTTTGAGGTTATCCAGGCCGAAAAAGAATAGCGCCGGGGCGCTTTCCAAAAAAATACCTTGGAGGTAAAGAGAATTAAGAGGCCAAAGAACTTGGGGCCGTTAATCGTACAACCTTTCTACCGCTTTAAACAGAAGGCCCCGCTTGCCGCGTATATTATAAACCGTTTTGTTACCATGCTGATCATGCTGGTTCTCCTGGGCCTTGCCGTGTTCGGTCTTATGGAGCTTGCGCCTGGGGATATCGTTACCCAGCTTATGACGCAGCAACTTATGGCAGGCGAGGGGCGCTCCAATACCAACCAGCGTAACTTCACTGAAGAACAGCTTGCAGGCCAAAGGGCGGCTTTGGGGCTGGATCGGCCTTTCTATATACAGTACTTTTCGTGGCTCAACCGCGTCCTCCGCGGAGACCTCGGCGTAAGCCTTATCTCCCGTGCGCCGGTTTCTTTCCTTATCCTTTCGAGGCTCTTCAATTCCGTTATCCTCAACCTTATCTCCCTCGTGCTTATTACGTTCTTTTCATTCCTGCTGGGGGTCTACTTTTCAAGCAAGGCGGGAACCAAAATCGACATTGCCGTTACCTTTTTTGCCCTTACGCTCCACGCATTCCCCGGCATCCTCCTCCTTATCCTCCTCCAACTTTTTGCGTCGGTAACAAATCTTTTCCCTGTTACCGCCTACCCGTCCTTCTCCTTTGCCGACGCGCCCGCCCGCTTCGTCTTTTCCTACCTGCACCACATATTCCTGCCCCTGCTCTCCGCGTTCCTGGGCGGCATAGGCGGGACCATGCGTATGATACGCGCTACCATGCTCGATCAGCTTGGGCAGCCCTATATCACCAGCCTCCGCTCACGCGGCATACATGAATGGCGGGTCTACTTTCACCACGCATTCCGCAATACCCTCAACCCCTATATCACCGGCAGCGCCAACCTCCTTGCCGGCCTCTTTTCAGGCTCCCTTATCTTGGAGATAATCTTTGCATACCCTGGCATAGGCCGCCTCATGTACGAGGCGGTCATACAGGAGGACATCAACCTGGTACTCTCCAATATCATGTTTATCTCGTTCCTTGTCCTGCTGGGCATGGTACTTGCCGACATACTCCTTGCGCTTGTGGATCCGCGCATACGGTATGGGAAGGATTAATTATGAAAGAAAAACGTACAACAAAGCAAGAAGAAAGACATGCGGGTAGAAGCGCCCCCAAAAAGAAGCCTTGGGGCGGCCCGGTTCTTCGCGGGCGGAAGACCGCATGAAAAAATTTTTCGTTTACCTTAGGTCGCGGCCCCTGGGGATGATTTCGCTTATCCTTCTTGTTATTCTTTATATAGTAATGATCTTTGCAGAATTCTTTGCGCCGTACCCCCCGGGCCTTTCCTTTGCCGATAAAACCTACCATCCGCCGAACGGCCGTTTTTACGAGGGTAAATTCCAGGCCCAGGAATGGCGTGTTGCCAATACCGTCAACTGGAAGTATGTCCGTGTACGGGGCCTTTACTCAAAGATACATTTCCTGGGCCGCGGCGCGCCTTACCGGCTCTTCGGCCTTATCCCGGCCGACCGCCATCTCTTTACGACCGAACCGGGGGACTATCCTTTCTTCCTGATGGGCGCCGATAACCTTGGTCGCGATCTTTTCTCGCGTGTTGTCTACGGTTCGCGCATCTCCCTTACGATAGGCTTTATCGCTACCGCTATTTCCCTTTTCCTTGCGGTACTGCTGGGGGGGCTTTCCGGTTACTTCGGCGGATTTACAGACTGGACGATCATGCGTTTCTCCGAGTTTTTCATGCTTATTCCGGGTCTCTACCTCATCCTCTTCCTCCGATCCCTCCTCTCATCAAGCATGGATTCAGGCCAGTCCTACATGATGATCACTATCATCCTGTCGCTGGTCGGCTGGCCCGGCTCAACCCGCACGATACGCGGCATGGTCCATGCCGTCAAGCGGGAGGAATTTGTCCTCAACGCCCGGCTTGAAATGATTAAAAGCCCCGTGATCATTTTAAGCCACATAATTCCCCAGATTGCAAGCCTGCTCATTGTCAGCATAGCCCTCTCTATCCCCAGCTTTATTATGACCGAAACCACGCTTTCCTACCTGGGCCTTGGCATAGTCGATCCCGCGGTAAGCTGGGGGTCCCTTATTAAACGGGATATTTCTACTATCAGCAATCTGCGCAACTACCCCTGGCTGCTCGGCCCTGTCTGGTTCCTCCTTGGCGTTACCCTTGCCTTTAACTTCCTGGGGGACTGTCTGCGCGATTTTTACGATCCTTACCATGTCCGTACCTTTGGAGCAAAGGTGAAACGGGGGATATGGAATGTAAAATTTGCGGAAAGGAAAGACCGCAAGCAGGACGCAGCCCCATCGCCGAACGAAGAGCGGAAACCGCTCGCGGACGCCCGGCCGTCTTTGCCGCCGCTGCTTGATGTGCGTAATCTCTCAGTCAGTTTTACGATACTACGGGGAAAGAGCGCCGTTGTAGTTGAAGCGGTACGCGGTGTTTCATTTACCCTTGAAAAAGGCGGGATACTCGGCATTGTGGGCGAAAGCGGATCGGGCAAAAGCGTCAGCACATCGGCTATTCCCGGCCTTTTGCCCGGAAACGCCGCGGTGCGGGGTTCGGCCTTATACGAGGGGATAGAGCTTATCGGCATGAAGGATAGCGATCTCAGGCTCTACCGGGGAAGGAAGATAGGCATGATCTTTCAGGAACCGGGCCGTTCATACGATCCGCTTCAGAATATGGGGAATGTTTTCTTTGAAACATTTAGGAACAGTTTGCCGGAGATAAGCAGGGAGGACGCTATGGAAAAGGCCGCGGCCCTGCTTGCGGAAACCGGCCTGCCGCGGGGACGGGAGCGGCTTTCCAACTTCCCCCACCAGTTCTCAGGCGGCCAACTCCAGCGCATAGGCATAGCCTTGGCCCTGGCTCAGGGCTGCGAACTTCTCATTGCCGATGAGCCTACAACCGCCCTGGATGTAACGATTCAGAGGCAGATCGTGGATCTGCTCAAGACCCTGCGGCGGACACGGCAAATTTCCATTATCTTTATAAGCCACGATATAGACCTGGTCGCCGATATTTCCGACCGCATACTGGTGATGTACGGCGGCCTTGTGATGGAGGAAGGCGCATCGGGCATCATCGCTGCCGGAGACAAGACTCTGAGCGGGGATGCCGGAAAACAGGGAACAGGCGGCGCCGGGAGCGATAGTGCGCTGCATCCATACACCAGGGCCCTCCTTGCAGCCTCACCCCGTTTCGGCAGCCATTACTTGCAGGAACGGCTCCTCTCTATTCCCGGTAAGGTAACGGATCCGTCCGCTCCCGAGCCGGGCTGCCCCTTTGCGCCGCGCTGCACGCTCGCCGGGGACGAGTGCCGTAAGGTTATCCCCCCGCTGCTTAATTTCTCCGCCGCTGAAAAGCACGAAGCGAGGTGCCTTTTTTTATAACCGGAGTTTTTAGATGCCTCTTTTAATATATCAAATGCACGTTATTATAGAGGTTTAAGCAGCTTAAATTGATGTTTGGAAGGGCGTATTCATGGCGATTATTACGGTTCGGAACCTGAAAAAACGTTTTAACCTCGAAGCCGGTTTTTTTGCGCGTTTCGGGCGTTTTGTGTATGCGGTGAACGATGTTTCCTTCACCATAGGGAAAAATGAAACCTACGGCCTTGTAGGAGAGTCCGGCTGCGGCAAAACCACGACCGCGCGGCTGCTCGTGCGTATGTACGAAGCCGATGAGGGGGATATATTTTTTAAGGATGATACGGATGTCCGTTCCCTGCGGCGGGGCGCCCTTAGACAATACCGGCAGAAGGTCAAGTATGTGTTTCAGGACCCTGCACGTTCGCTTAACCCGCGTATGAGTATTGCCGAAGTGCTCCTTTCCGGTTACCGGGCTTCAGGCTCGTGGCCCCGGGGCGGCGAAAAAAAGGCACGGGAAGAGGCCGCGGCTATACTTGAAGAGGTAGGGCTTGCGCCTTCCGACCTTGAGAAGCGGCCGGCGGAATTTTCAGGCGGGCAGCGCCAGCGTATCTCCATTGCAAGGGGCCTGCTTATGAGGCCGGATCTGCTTATCTGCGATGAAGTAGTTTCGGCGCTGGATGTTTCTATTCAGGGCCAGATACTCAACCTGCTGCAAGACATACGCGCCAGGCACGACCTTTCCTTTCTGTTTATCGCGCATAACCTCAAGGTTGCCTGTTATTTCTGCGACCGTATAGGCGTTATGTATAAGGGCAAGATCATGGAGGAAGATGACGCCATCCATCTCTATAAGACCGCGCTGCACCCCTATACAAGACTGCTCTTTTCTACCGTTTCGGCGGCGGGCCGGGAACCGGCAGACCGGACGGTTACGGCGGACAACCTTGAAGCCGATGATACGGGGACAGGCGGAACCGGGTGCGCCTTTGCCGTCCGTTGCCCCCTGGCGGATGCCCGCTGTGTTGCGGAAGACCCTCCGCTGCGGCAAGCGGCGCAAACAGCGGCGCAAAATACCGGCGGGGAACAAGGCGGCGGGCGGCCGCATATCGTAAGGTGTTTTAAGGTCTAACAGTCGGGGGTTATAGGCGTCAGCAATTTTACTTTTGAGTCCCCTCCGAAAACCGGGGATTAAAAAGTAAAACCGCTGCCCGGCAGAGCAAAAAAATCCCCGGCGGGGGCCGGGGAAAAGAAATTTAACCGCGAACAGCACGAACAAAGAAATTTGGAAGGCGGAATTTGAAATTCCCTGTTTATAGGCTTTTCCGAAATTTCAAATTCCTCATACCCCGCTATCTGCGGCAAAAATTTAAACTGTCGCCCTAAAGCTCCCCCGAGAATGGGTTCTTAGCGGGCTCTTGGGTATTACACCCGCGCATTCCAATAACCACAAAAATTAAAACTGCCGCACAGCGCGAACCGAATGCGATTGATTCTTGTTGAAGCTGCCTAAGAAATCGTATTCTTGTTGGCCGTTATAGTCAAACATCTGAAGCCATGCACAACGTTCATTGACCTCGGAGGAGGACCAGTATCTACTGTCAGCAAAGCCGCCAATTCTTTTCACCTTTAGATTTTTATATATCAAATCCAATTCGTCCTTACTAGGCAGAAACCAGCCGTCAAATCCTCCGATAAAAAGATCGCTGCAAACCTGCGCCAGCCCGCCGATCTCCCCTTTCTCGTTGAGATACTTCAGCAACATCTCCGTGTTCCGTTTGCCCGCTCCTATGCCGGTGCTTGTCCCGCCTACCGTTTCTCCTCTCGTACCCCACGCCGCGGTAAATTCGGTTTCGCTTGGCGCGGCTTCCAGATACCGCCAGCCGTTGGTTGCCCTGCCCTTGTCGTAGAATATCCAGCCGCCGGCGGGGCCTTTGCCGCCGACTTTGTATTCAACATCATAGACCGGTTCGGGCACTGCCGGAGTTGCCGGTGCTGCCGGTGCCTGCGCTGTTGTCCCACTGCTCCGGTTTCCTGCTTGCACCGGTTGCGCTGTTGCGGTTCTACCGCTTCCCGCGCCGCCGCCTGACGCAAGTAATGTTTCAATTCGTGTGGTTTTTGCCAAATCCGCCAGATACGAGACCACTACCATGGCGGTTTCTATATTGATGGCTTTAAGTGTCAGGCTGTAAACGTCGCCTAAATCCGTCAAAGAACCGGTAACAATCGCTCCGGCGCCTAAAAGTTTGCCTATAGCCTTTGCGGAATCGTCATCTACCTCGCCGGAAAGTTGAAAACCCTGTTCCGATCGAATTTTATCAAGATTAGCCCGATCTACCACACCCAGTTTCCTGTTGCCCACAATAGCCGATTCCAGCCGGGTAATAACCTGTTCGGAAAACGCCGCCGAAGGCGATGCCACGCTGACCAGGGCCAGCGTTGTTCTCGCGGGTAGTCTCGCTTCCATTTGTCCAACGGCTTCCCGAATAACCGCGTCCAAATCCATTCCCGCAGACCCGGAAGATACCTGGTTTGCGGTTTGCGCAGGAGCGCTACTGCCACAACCAGACATGATAAACACCGTTAATAAAACAAGTATTTTTCCAAAATAAATACCCAATTTCATTTTTACCCTCCTTGATGGTAAAGAATTTAAAATATATTAGACGAAATTGATTCGTACCGAAGGGGTATTAAACCCCTAGTACCTTGATTAGGTCAAACAACTGGATATAAACCATGAAGTTTTATCCGTGCGTCTTGGGTGGTAAACTGCCATTTCACTGTTTTTTCAGCCGTATTACGGTCAAGCTGCCATGC
>JAISQR010000422.1 GCA_031274035.1 Treponema sp.
GATCCCTCCAAAGCCCCACAGGCTCCTAGGAGCCTGTGGGGCTTTGGTGAATTTTTGCATGTTCATGCAAAAATTCCGATTAACGGGGCTCCGCGAACCGCGAACCTGTGGTTCGATGGGAGTTTGCAAGGTATAAATTTGCAGTTTATTGGAACGCGGGGTAGTTCGGTGCGTTTATTTTAAGAAGGCCTCTAAAAACCTCAATTTTTAGAGGCCCTTCATGTAAACACTAAATTACCGTTCCCGGGTATATCACCGTATTTTTGGGTATAACGATAATGCCGTCTACGATATAATAATAGCCGTAATTATCGTCGGGACGGGAGATATTGTCAACACCGATACGGCTGCCTTCGCCGATACGGGCGTTTTTATCGATGATGGCTCCCTTGATAATAACGCCCCTCCCTATGCCTATATTGGGAATGCGCGCTTCCTGATTTTGCTGTTTTTGGACTTCCGTCTCGTATACATCGGCGCCCATACAGACAACCCCATTAAGACTGGCCGCGGATTCAATAATGGTCCTGACGCCGACAATGGAATTGGTAACGTTTGCGTTGGTAATAATACAGCCTTCCGCCGCTATGGATTGATTCATATTGCTGAAATTCATCTTGGAGGGAGGCAGGTTGCGTTTGTGTGTGTAAATAGGCGCAAATTCATCATAAAAATCAAAACGCGGTTTAAGGGTTGTCAATTCCAGATTGGCTTCGTAAAAATTCCGAATGGTCCCTATATCTTCCCAATAGCCGTCAAAGATATATGCGTTCACCTTGAGCCGGTGTATGGCGGCGGGGATTATCTCCTTGCCGAAATCGGTCAGTTCATTGGCAAGGCAGCTCTCCATAGCCGCCGAATTGAATACATAGATGCCCATAGACGCGAGATACGTATCTCCCTTCATGTTGTTTTTATCTTTCCGCAATTCCGGGGGCATTTTATAATCGGAAATATCCTTGACCGGCCCAGGTTTTTCAAGGAATTCGGTAATGATGTTTTTTTTATCCACCTTGAGAATACCAAGCTGGCTTGCCGCTTCTCTGCCGACCGCTGTACACGCAATAGTAATAGCCGCGCCGGATTCTTTGTGCTGTTTTAGAAGATCGCGCAGATCCATCCGGTAAAGCTGATCGCCTGAAAGGATAAGATAATAGGAGGGGTTTTGGGTTCTGAAATGAATAAAGTTCTTCCGTACCGCGTCGGCAGTGCCTTCATACCAGCCGGAATGTTCAAATGTCTGCTCCGCGGCAAGTATTTCGACAAAACCGCGGGAGAAAGCGTCAAATTCATAGGTATGGGAAAGGTGCAGATGCAGGGAAGCGGAATTGAACTGGGTAAGAATATATATCTGTTTTAAATCTGCATTAATACAATTAGAAATAGGAATGTCTACCAACCTGTATTTTCCCCCAAAGGGAACCGCCGGTTTTGCTCTTGCCTGAGTGAGGGGAAACAAACGTGTTCCTTTACCTCCGCCTAAAACTATTGAAAGAACTTCAGACATATCGCACCTCCAAATCTTCTTCATTCAAAATAAAATAAGTTTTGAACCCATTAAGTATTTATAATATAAGACGAATTATTGCATCTGTCGATAGATTTTTTTTATTTATGCCGGAAATATTGAAAAAAGCCGTACCCTATAGCAGCCGCGGACACTTCGTGTCCGATTGCACTTGTGGATTTTTTGCTCAGTGTGCCTTGGGCACACCTTCATGCAAAAAATCCCGATCAATGGGCATGCTGTACTCTTCGAGTATTCGGAGTTTGTAAGGTATAAATATTCATAAACATGAATATTTATACCGTTTTATGCGCAAAGCGCAACAAACTCCTAGCAGTTTGTTGCGCTTTGCGCATAAAACCTCAAAAAACCGCCGATGAGGTGGTTTTGTACGCGGTTGTACGTTTATGGCCGGCAATGTTACTTTTAAATTCAACCGCTAAAGGCGCGAAAAGATACGAAAAAGGAAAGTACCCTCCTTCCAAGTACCGCGAAAATATCCAAATTTGGGTCAAGAATAATGCTCCGCAGCGGGGTTCGTCATTCTTTTTCTTTCCCTCCCCGCCTTTGGCGGTTGTTTTCTTTTCGCGCCTTTCGTGTTTTTCGCGGTTAAAAGCGAGTCCCCTCCGAAAAGGGGCTTTTTTACAAATTTGACATTTCTGGTCTTTCGTAAGTCATTGTATTATAAAGACTTAGGATTTCAGAAAAAGGTCAAAATTCACGGAAACAGGGTTTTCGGAGGGGACTCAAAAGTAAAACCGCTGGTTTATGACGGCGGCGGGGTTGTTGATTTCAATATTTTATCGTATTATTTTTATATGGCAAAATTTAAAAGTACAGGAGAGGGCTTGAACGGGTCTTGGGATAAATTTCTTAAAACCGGAAAGACCAGGGACGGCGCTCTTCGCGGCCGCTCTGAGTACGCGGGTTTTTGGGATGATTTGGAGGATTCCGCGGCCCTTACCGGGGCCGACGCGTCCAGGAAATTTCTTAAAACTACCGATGTTCAAAAATCAAAAGAACCCAAAGAATCAAAATATCGAAAGGTGGCTAAATTCCTTATTCTTATTGGAAGTGAAGAGGCCGCAAAGATACTTGCACGGCTTGAACCGGCTCAGGTAGAGGCAATAGCACGGGAAGTTGCCTTGATAAGGGGCATTTCCCAGGAGGAAGCGGAGGAAATACTGGGGGAGTTCCGTATGCTTCTGGCCGCATCTTATGGATTGGGCGGCCTTTCGCAGGGCGGCATAGAAGCCGCCCGCAAACTCTTGTACGAGGCTTTTGGCCCGGAGAAGGGGGAGGTGCTCCTGCATCATTCCGTGCCCGATTCACGGGAGAATCCCTTCGGCTTTTTAGGGGATTATTCGGGGGATCAGATTGCCGCGTTGCTGAGGGATGAATCGCCGGCCGCCGCCGCGCTGATCCTTTCGAGGCTGACCCCTGAGTTGTCGGCGGCAACGCTTGCCCGTATCCCCCGTGAACAAAAATTGGAAATCGTTGTGCGTATAGCGCGGCTGGAGCAGACATCGCCGGATGTTCTGGAACGGGTTGCGTCCGCCCTCCGCGAGAAGATACGCCGTGCGGGGCAGGACGGCAGGGATTCTGAAGTTGACGGAATGACCGCGCTGGCGGCTATTTTAAAACATTCTGATATTTCCTTTGGAGATACAATTCTTGAACAGCTTGCCGATCACGATCCTGATCTGACCAAGGATTTAAAAGACAGGCTTTACACGCTGGAAGATATAATCAGGGCCGAAGACCGGCCCTTGCAGGAAAAGCTCAGGGCCATGTCCGACCGCGATATAGTGCTTCTTTTAAAAGGCCGCTCAGACGATTTTACCCAGAAAATATGCAGCAACCTTTCCTCCAACCGCCGTTCGCGCGTATTGGAAGAGGCGGCTCTTATTGGAAAGGTTCCCCCAAAAGAAGCCGGCGCGGTTGCGCGGGATTTTCTTGCCTGGTTTAGGATTGGCAGGGAAGAAGGCCGGATAATTATGATGGATAGCGAGGATGTGATACTATGACAAGCAATTTACAGAAAGGGCAGGTATTGGAAAGCGGGTTTGAAATTCTGGATATTGTTGACTGCGGGGAACTGAACGCGGCCGGTATCTGGGCAAGGCACCGGAAAAGCGGGGCGGAAGTTTTTCATGTTTTAAACGATGATTCTGAAAATCTTTTTGCGTTTGCGTTTGCTACCGCGCCCGAAGATTCCACCGGAGTTGCCCATATTCTGGAACATTCAACACTCTGCGGTTCAGAAAACTATCCGCTTAAAGACGCCTTCCTTATCCTGGCGCAGGGCAGCCTTCAGACGTACCTTAACGCATGGACCTTCCCCGATAAAACCGTGTACCCGGCCAGTTCCGTGAACGAGCAGGATTACTTTAACCTTATGTCGGTGTACGCGGACGCTGTTTTTAGGCCGTTGCTTTCGGAGTGGACCTTTATGCAGGAAGGCCACCGTCTTGAATATGCGGGGGAACAGAAAGAACCGCGGGAAAAGTCCGATAATCTTTCTATTACCGGTGTTGTCTATAATGAGATGAAGGGCGCCTATTCCTCTATGGATACCTTTGCCGGATTATGGTCAATAAAATCGGTGCTGCCCGATACCCCCTATGCCTATGAATCCGGCGGGGACCCTGACCGCATCCCCGATCTGGATTGGGAGGGGCTTAAAGAATTCCACCGCACACGTTATTCGCCGGCTAACTGCCGTATATTCCTTGCCGGGAATATACCTACGGAAAAACAGCTTAAGTTTCTGGACGAGAAGTACCTTTCGGCGCTGCCCCCGGGGGAAGCCGCCCCTCCTATCGGTAAGGCTGAACGCTGGAAGCAGCCGCGGAAGATCGTCGTTCCCTGTCCCGCGGGCGCCGAAACAAAACCCCACGCTATTCTTTCCTGGCTCTGTTCCGATTCGCTTGACGCCTGCGAAGCGCTTGCCCTGACCGCGCTTGCCGAGATACTTATGGGGCATGACGGATCGCCCCTTACTATGGCCCTGGTAGCGTCCGGCCTGGGGGAAGATCTTTCGCCGGCAAGCGGCTTTGAAGGCGGTCTAAGGGAAACGGTATTTTCCATCGGCCTTCGCGGCGCGGCGGAACAGCCGGGGAAGAGTTTGGACGAGACAGGCGGACAGATAGAGGCGTTTATACTTAATGAACTTAACAAACTTGTAAGCGGGAACATCCCCAAAGAAGAAGTTGAGGCCGGTCTTTTATCTATGGAATTTTCCCACCGTGAAATCCGGCGGTCGGGGGGGCCCTATTCCCTGGTATGGCTTCAGCGATCCCTGCGCGGCTGGCTGCACGGGGCAAAGCCCTGGGAACGGCTGCTCTTTGTACCGGCTTTTACCGAACTGAAACGCCGTATCGCGGAAAACAGCCGCTATTTTGAATCCCTTATCCAGAAGTATTTTTTGGATAATCCCCACCGGGCCTTTATCATGCTGGAACCTGAACAGGATTTTCTGTCTAAAAAAGAAGCGTTGCTTGCGGAAGAACTTGCCGCCCGTGCTAGGGGGTTGAGCGAAGATAAAAAACAGGATATTAAACTAAAATCCGCTGAACTGGAGCGGATGCAGGAAGCGCCCGATAATCCCGAAGCCTTAAAGACCATTCCCCATCTTTCCCGAAAGGATATATCTACCGATGTGGAATATATCGACCGGAAAATTTTTGACGCTTCCGGCATACCGGTTATTACCCACGAGCTTTTTACCAACGGCATTACCTACGCGGATATGGCCTTTCCCGTGGATATTATTCCTCCCGCGGATTACCCCTGGCTGTACTTTTTTTCGCGGGCCGCGGTTTCGATGGGCCTTCCCGGCATGAATTACGGCGCGGTGTCAAGCCTGCTTGCCAGAACAACCGGAGGCTTTTACGCGCTGCTGGAAACCGGTTCCCACGCGCCCGGTACGGGGCGGACCGTCCCGCTTCCATCGGGCATACTGGATATAGCCGGACGCGATTGGATTATCTACCGTGTCAAAGCCCTGGACGAGAAGATAGGCCCTTCGTTTGACCTGGCGCTTAGGCTTATCGCCGAGGCGGATTTTTCGGATCTCCGCCGTATTCGGGACCTGACGCTGGAAATGAAGAACGATATAGACTCGAACTTTGCCCCTATGGGGCATCTATACGCATCCATCTGGTCGGAACGGCATTTTTCCCGGTCCAAGGCCGTCGGCGAACTGTGGAGCGGTATAACACAGCTTAAATTTGCCCATCAGCTTGCCGTGATGGACGCGGCCGAGATAGGGGATAAACTAACCGGCATCCGTGATACGCTTGTTTCCCATGCGGGGATGATTGCCAACCTCTGCGGTTCCGCCGCCGCGCTTGCCGCGGCTCTTCCCTGCCTGGAAAAACAGTTCAGCCGTTTTGGGGCGCCCCGGCCCCGGAACCCCGATTCCCAGAATATAGAGCCGTTCCTGGCGGTTTCGGGCTTAGACCCCGCCGGGTCCGCTTGCGGCGCGGACGGAGCGCGCAAAACATTTGACGGCGGCGCTGCTTCCGCCGCGGCAGGGCCTACGGTTTTTGCCTCCGCTTCGTTGCAGGTAGGCTTTGCGGCCCAAACCTTGAGGGCGGCCCCTTACGGTTCATACCAACAGGCCGCGGAACTGGTGCTGGCCCATCAGCTTTCGACCGGGGCCCTGTGGGAAGATATACGCATGAAAGGCGGCGCCTACGGCGCATTTGCCCAGCCTGACGCGCTGGAAGGAACCTTTTCCTTTTCGACCTACCGCGATCCTAACCCCCTCCGTTCTTTGGACGCCTTTGCCGCGCTGTTTAGAGAAACGGCTAAACTTACACCGGACGAGGATACTCTGGTTAAGGCGATCATCGGGGTATACGCGCGGGAAACGCGCCCCCGTACCAGCGCGGACAAGAGCATAACCGACTTTTTACGCTTTCTGTACGGGATTGAGGACGTTCACCGTTCCCGGCGCCTGCGCGATCTTACCGCCCTGCAACCGGACGATATAGGCAGGGTTCTGGAGAACCTTGCCGCCCAGGAGGGGGACCGTTTTCCGGTGATCCTGGCGGGAAAGGGCGCCGCGGAAAAGGCCGCCGCGCGGATTGGCGCGGAAGTAAAAGAGCTGCCGGTTTAACAGGATAAATTAACGCACAGATACAGGGCTTTCCTTGGGGGAGGCCCTGTGTTTTATACCGCTCAGCGGTTTTACTTTTAAGAAATTCAACCGCGAAAGGCGCGAAAAAGCAAAGTACGCTGCTTTCAAGTACCGCGAAAATACCCAAATTTGAAGAAATTTAACCGCGTTGCGACACGAAAGCTCGTGAAAGGAGGAAATAGGAGAAACCTTTCAGCATAACCTAATGAGGGCCATAGGGGGACACTCTATGCACCTCATCCGGAAAGGCG
>JAISQR010000455.1 GCA_031274035.1 Treponema sp.
GTAAGTTATTTTCAGGCGGGTACGGCGGTGCCGGGGAAATAGGTAATACCTTTTTATATGACCAAGGGGAGCCCAAAACTTTAGAGCAGCTCTGTGGCGGTCAGATGTTTTTGAAAGAAATCCTGAACAATTGGGAGAAACCCTGTACCAAAATGATCCGCGATATTTGTGACGGACAGCAGGAACAGCTCACCCTGGAAAATATCGTAGAAGCAGTAAAACAAAACGATCCTTATTGCCGGATGTTAGCCCAACAGGCAGGACAGATTTTTGGAATAGGTATTACAAACCTACTGGTTTCGTTTAATCCCCATATTGTTATTTTGGGAGGCCAATTGATTAATATGGGTAATGCGTTTATAGAACCGGCCAAAGAAACGGTGCGTCGGCTAATGACTCCCGATGAGTATCTGCGGGTTCGTCTTGAAATCAGCGTGCTTGGCGATAAAGCCAGTATGCATGGGGCGTCTTTATTGGTTTTTCGGGATTTGTTTCCTGATTTATATAGTCCCGAGCCTTCTGAGACTCCTGTTAATAGTGTAATCCCGCTAACACAGTTAGCTGGTATATAACCATCTTATTTTGAAGGAGAAAAGAAGATGAAGATTTGTACACGGTTGTTTTTTTTAATTACGGCTGCTCTTGTTTTAACCGGATGCAGGGATTCCAATCAAGGACAGAGGTCAAATCTGCTGGAGACCGTCAGGGATACCAAAATCTTGCGGGTTGGTACATCATCGGATAGCGCTCCATGGTCTTTTAAGGATGAGCAGGATAATTTTGTGGGTTATGATATGGATTTAATCCGCGAAATTGCTAAACGTATGGGAACTGAAGTTCAAATTACCGATATGAGCTTTGATGCGCTGGTAGCGGCAGTACAAACCGGAAAAGTTGATGTAGCTATTTGCAGCATGGGCGCAAAGGAAGAACGAAAAAAACTGGTGGATTTTTCACAAATGTATCATCAGCAGCTAAATGTGTACGTGGCCCAGCAGGATAGCGCAATTACCATAAATAATGTGGAAGACATTGTAGGCTATACGGTTGGCGTACAGAGTGGTACCCTGCCTGAACAATACATTACCGAGCTGGTGGATGCCGGAAAAATGAAAGATTCCCAGGTTTCCCATTATGAAAAAGCAGAGCCCTTGTATTTGGATTTGGTAAGCGGGCGTATTCAGCTTATCGCCGGTGATATTGGCCAGACCAGGGAATTTATGAAGCTACAGCCTATCAAGATCGTTTATGAAACCTCTTTTTATGGTACCGGTGAGAATATTGCGGTCCCCAAAAATCAACCCGAATTTCTTGCAGAGATCGATCGTATTTTGGATGAACTGCGGACAGAAGGTTTTTTGGCAAGCCTTGATGCTAAGTGGGATGTTTAACCATTGTTATCGGTTTGTGTAAAGGGGATAGGCGGTAGTGGATATCCGGCGTTTTTTTACGTATCTTATTCCCTATATTATTAAGGGAATACCGGTAACGATTTCTGTTTCAGCTTTAGCGCTGATGATGGGGGCTGTTATCGGTATTTTCCTGTCTATGTTGCGAGTGTATGGCAGGAAATCAATACAGATAATCTTAACCGTATACGGTACTGTTTTTCGTTCCATTCCCCAAACGGTCCTGTTATTGCTGCTCTTTTTTTCTATCGCAGGATCAATAAACATAGAACCCTATTGGGCGGCTGTCTTTTCGTTAACTATAATCAGCAGTTCTTATCAGACTGAAATATTCAGGGGCGCCTTTCTTTCAATAGATTCCGGACAAATGATGGCTGCCAGGGCCATAGGAATGTCTCGGGGTAAAGCAATACAGGTAATCATGCTTCCCCAAGTGTTTCGCCGGGCGCTTCCGGCGTGGACAAATGAAGTAGCAGTGACGATAAAAGCTTCGGCTCTGGTTTATATCCTTGGTATTCCTGAAATGCTCAGACTTGCACAATATGATATTTCCAGGACCAAACAACCCTTTCCTGCGTATCTGGCTGTAGGTTTGCTTTATTTCCTGCTTATTTACACCACCAACCGGATTTTACGAATGGTGGAACAGAAACTACGGATAGAAGGAATGCAATGATGAACAACGAAATTATCAGAATGGAGGATATTTATAAGACCTATGGCGGGACAGAGGTCCTTAAGGGTATCAATTTGTCTGTTTCGGAATCAGAAGTTGTTGTTTTACTTGGTCCCAGTGGAACCGGGAAAAGTACTTTATTGCGTTGTATTAATCTTTTAACTGTGCCGGATCGTGGAAGAGTTTGGGTAAACAATGTTGAACTTACCGCTCCCAAGATTAATATTAATCATGCGCGGGAGCATATTGGGATGGTCTTTCAGGATTTTAATTTGTTTAACCATTTAAGGGCGATTGATAATGTGGCCATTGGGCTTGTCAAAGTACTTGGAGTAAAAAAGAAAGAAGCCCGGGAACGGTCAAGGGTACAACTGGAAAAGGTTGGGCTGGCTAATAAGATGCAGCTGTATCCCGGGCAGCTTTCAGGAGGACAAAAACAGAGAGTTGCCATAGCTAGAGCTTTGGCTATGGATCCCAAAGTTATGCTTTTTGATGAACCGACTTCTGCTTTAGATCCTGAATTGATAGGTGAAGTTCTGGATGTAATGCAAAAATTGGCTCAGGAGGGCATGACCATGGTATGTGTTACCCATGAGATGCATTTTGCCAATGAAGTTGCCAAACGAATAATTTTTATGGAAGGGGGTATTGTGGTGGAAGAGGGAGCGCCCCAGGAATTTTTCTCTAGTCCCAAAACAGAACGGGCAAAAAAATTCCTTGGTAAATTCGCGGGTACCAATGCTGCCGACTCAAACTGAAAAATGGATATTGAATTTGTCAAGAGGGCAGTACCTGTTTTGCTCGGAGGAACATTAATTACTCTTCAAATTGGAGGACTTTCTCTGGTATTGGGATTGCTTCTTGGAATTCCTTTGGCGTTTATGCGAGTATATGGTGGAAGGGTACTAAAGGGAATAACACTGTTTTATTCCGAAATTCTTCGGGGCACTCCTGTATTGGTGCAGTTATTTTTAATATACTATGGTTTGCCGCAATTTGGTATTGTGTTTGATCCGATTCCGGCAGCTTTTTTAACATTAGGTATCAATAGTGCGGCCTATCAGGTTGAGTATCTGCGGGGTGCGATTACATCTGTTGGTGAAAATCAAATGATGGCGGCGCGTTCGCTGGGAATGAGTACTGTAAAAGCAATCCGATGTGTAATTCTGCCTCAAGCAATGCGTCTTGTCCTGCCTTCATGGTCAAACGAGGCAATTTACATGATTAAGAATACGGCAGTGGTATATCTCATTGCTGTTCCTGATTTGATGACAAAAACTAAAATAATGATTGCCCGCTATTATAATCCTATTGAATCATATATGCTGGTATCGATCTTTTACCTTGTACTGGTTGCCTTGGCAACACTAATCTTTCACAGCATAGAACGGAATCTTAAAATTCCCGGTCTTCAGCTTGAAGAAAGGAGATAATAGTGGCAGACTATGGGGAGAAGGTTTCCGATAGCCCCTATGTTACCACCAGTGCATGGAACACCAGCGGGCTTGAACCGGTATTGGCGATACTGTGGAATTCGCCGTTACCGGTGATCATCACATCCCCCCTGGTAACGGGTTTCTCCGTACCGTTGTCATTAACCACCCCCATTCCCTCAAGGATGACATAGAATTCGGTATCTTCCGTATGGTCATGGGTTCCTATGGAAGCCCCTGGCGGCAGGGTAATTTCCGCAAAAAGGCGGGTATTCCTTTGGACTGCTCCTTTCCCTTCTACCAAATGGAGAAAGGAAGCAGTGCCGTTTCCTCCCCGGGGTTTTTCCCGCTCTTCGGTTTTTAATTCACTTCGATGGTAAAGCATAATACACTCCTATAATGTAAGCGGCGTGAGCTGCTGACGTATAATCGGAAACCAAAGCGCAGCCTTGGCAACACTCCTTTAACATTAGCGGTTTTCCCGGTATACTGCAACTATGAAACGTGTTGAAGAACGTCCGCCCCGGACAATGGTAATCCTGCACCGGGCGCTGGTGATCACCGCCATTACCCTGGCGGCGATCATCCTGGTGGGCACGGTTTACGGGCTGCTGCGGAAGGGAAACAGCCCGGCGGATACGGAGGCCCCTTCAAAAGAAAACGGCGAAGCCGCCGGGGGGGAAGATATTTTTTTCGGCTTGGGAACCATGAGAATACCCACCGCCGATCCTGAGCCGGAAACCCTTATTATTTCCATCACCTTTCCCTATGACAAAAACGACCGGCCTTTTTCGGAAGAGCTGGCTTCCCGAATTCCCTACTTTAGATCGGTTACCGAAGAATACCTGGGGGCCCTTAGCGCCGGGGAACTTGACGCCCTGGAGGAAGAATCGGTCAATGCGGAACTTTTGAACCGCTACAATGCGGGGCTCCGGCTGGGACAGATTAAAGAATTGTATATTTCGGAGTACATGCGCCTGTAGGGCGGTCCTGGGGGAGCGCACGGTATGGTACAGGAAAACACAACAGGAAAAATAACTATTGCCAACTCCCGGTTCGGATAGTAAACTAGTACCAAAGGAGAGCTTCCTTGTTTAAAGGACTTACCCGGCGGGCCCAGCGTATCTTAATCATCGATGCTCAAAACGAAGCGCGGCGGAACAATTTTGATCA
>JAISQR010000078.1 GCA_031274035.1 Treponema sp.
AACTTAGTGTCGTTCTCGATAGTCTCGAATGAGCCTTCCAGGTCTACCGATACGTACCTTTGCGCTTGAGGGGCGGGGGTAACCGGAATCTCGCCATTTATCTCCTCTTCTAGATAGACGTTTACAGCGTCCGCGACTTTAAAGTGTTCCATGATTATTCTCCTTACTTTGGTATTTGGGCCGTCCAGTTAATTCTGACAACGGCCTTATAAGCATCTATCTCTACACCCCGTGTGGGACAATAGACCTTCCTGATTAAAACACGGTCAAAATATTTCCCCCTCTCAAACAGTTTTGACAGGGCTTCGTATTTTGCGTTGACCTCATCTTCTCCCTTACCGGCGGGAGAATATATATCTATCTGAAATACCCCAACGAAGCTATTATAAGCATCCGTCCCCATCCCTGCCGCTTCCGGCTCTCCGGGCAGGAATGATAAGACAAAATACTGCCTGTTAGTCGGCGCCGTGAAAGGGATATTGGGGAAGTAAACATTTACCGGCTTTCCATCCTCAAATTTTATGTAGGGCTTGCCAGATGAAAGATTTAATTGCAAAAAGGCGGTTGTCAATATGTCCTGGACGTAGGTTTCTGTCATATCCTCACCATAAATCCTCTGAAAACAATTCCGGCCCGTCATAATCAGTGGGGCCGGGGTTACGCCTAAATTGCCCTGTCTTTTTTGCATACACAAGAGCCTTTTTCCGATTCAGAAATTGAAGTTTATCAGTAATAAATCCTTGATCCGCTCTTTGTATCCACATGATTTCTACTTCATTTTCAATACCGCCGCTATTCAGTAAAAGAATATCAATAGCGTTTTTCATAGCGTCCCCATGCCGTTTGCCGACAAATACTCTCCCGTCATTTGTCTTTATTGCACTGGCTATTATCATGATCCGCCGCCCTTAACGGCGTTTACCGCTGCTTGAAATATTTGATCGGCTTGCGCCATAACCCTGCCTATCATTCCTGATGGAGCCTGGCGGGAATACCCCCCTACAGTTTTCGGCAATCCGCCTACCTTGGTTCCGTCTTTCCTTATATATTCCTTAGTTTTTCCTCCGTTCTTAGGCGGATTAGGGTATCCGCCGTATTCTAAAACCGTAATATAAGGCAAGCTATTTACTAAAAACAGCGTATCCTCTCCTTTTGCACTTTCAACTACAGATTTTATCTTGTTTATAGTTTCCCGTCCGCTTTTATCTTTAGTTCCCGGCACTCCATCTTCCGGTTGGCCAATAGATGGAAGCCATGCCCCTCTTGCTTGACCTGTGTCTACTGGGGTAGCTTTTACAACCAGACTGAAAACATCAAATGCGTACTTTTTGCGTACTCTCTCGATGTTTTCAATCGCCCCCTTCACAAAACGAGAGGGGTCTATACTCCAGGACGCCATCATTTACCTCGTATTATCCGCAATGCAAACTTTAACCGTATCCAGAAACGGGCTTTGAGCAATTCAAGGACTTGCGTTTCAGCTATCATCCCCGCCTGTCGTTTGGCGGTTTTCTCCGCTATGCGCCGTACCATTTTTGCCGTCTTACTGCTCATTTGACACTTTCCCTGTAAATAATATGCGCATTAGGATTTTCAACAATGCACAATTCATACTTACCGTTCAAATCCTTAATTGCGTTAGGGTTAATACCAAATGAAAAGCCGTCTTTTCCCTGGCTAAATACGCCTATCCTTCTATATTTCCCCTTTTTTACCGTCTTGGCTGTCTTACTGATCATCCTTACGCCCCCTTAGCCAATAGGCAAAAAGCAATAGCAAAGAGGCATAATATGCAGGTGCTTATAATCCATACAGGAATGTCCTTTTTTTGTATTTTGTTACATCCATCTGCTTGTTTTAAGATTTCCTGTTTTATCTCATCCCATTCTTCGGGGGTAAGGGTTATTATAGGTTTTTCAAATTGCAATATTTTCATCTTTTGCGCCCCTGTATCTTAAAAAGGATGGTAGTGGTTGCGTCGGGTTTCACCGTATCGTATGAAATAACGGTATACGTCGATTCCAGCGCTCCTTTTTTGTCGTAAACATCCACCAGCGAAACTTTAGGCTTCGGCTCTGCCGGGAATACGCACAAGAGCCGCCTGTCTCCGACTTCTATCAGCGTATTAGCCATATCCATCTGTTCAAAGTTGGTTACTAAGCATACCCCTGGATATTCCTGATATTCGTCAATATAACTGGCCGTATCGTCATCCCATGTTGAATCACCGGTAGGGATACGCAAAATAGCCTTTGTACCATTTTTGCGGATTTGATTTTCGGTTGTTTTAGCAGATTTTTTATAGTTCATTATTTCTCCGCTAATTCACGATGAAATTCACCATGCAATTTTTTTGCCGCTGCCTCATACGCCATTGAGGCTTCTTGCGGCGTTTCATAATAACCAAGCCTATGCTTTTTACCACATACCTTTATTGCGGCAACATATATTTTTTTTTGGATTAATATGTCGCCTTGTTGATGGTTTATATAAAGAAACCCCCTTAAATCCGGTCGTATTATCTTTACGTATCTTCTTGTTAAAACTATTTTCTCCTTGGGTACATATTCTTAAATTAGATTTTCTATTATCCAGCACATCCCCAGAAACATGATCAACTGTCATTCCTTCCGGAGCATTAGTTATGAGTCTATGAAGATAGAGCTTTTTACCGTTCCTTTTTATATGACAAGAAAAATATGCGCCGCCATTCTCCCTTCGGGTGCTTATTTGCCATTTTTTAGACAACACTTTTTCAGCGTCATCATCATCAATCAAAACGTCATAGCCCTTAATGTTTATTGTCATAGTGTGTTCTCCTCTCGAAATACACACTACACTATTGTTGTGAGTTATGTCAATACCCGCAACGCTAATGTATTGACTTTTTTTAGCCGATAAAGATAACATGGAAGGCATGACAGTTAGGGAAATAGGCGATTTATTAGGGATTAGCCCTATAGCAGCAAAATTCCGGTTACGGACTAGGGGCATTAAGCCCATTGGATACGCCGGGCCTACGGCTTTGTATGATTTATCCTGCATTGAACGCATAAGAGAGCCGTCTAAGGGTGGTCGGCCTAAAAAGCCTAAAGGCTGATTCATGTTCGTAAAACCTTTGCGCTTCCCACGCCTCCGCCTCCGGTATTCTCCTTATAAAGGCCCCGAAGTAATTTATTCAACACGTCAAATTTAGTAGCCGTTTTTCCGCTTGTTTCGCTCTGTTGAAAATAAGAAACCGCAACAACATCGACTTTCTCACTGGCTATCTGCCTGTCCGCCTCCTCGCTAAAAAGCTCGGCGTCTTGCATGACCAGGGCCACACATTCCGCCGTTGCTTCTTTTACTTCTTTCGGAACGCCGGTTATTTCAAACCCGTCCAGTTCAACGCCTTCCCTTGGCCAAAGTAATCCTTGATCCAAAGTCTTGCGCGTTCCAAGCCAGGCAAAGGCGCTATTGACGTAACGTGTTGCCCTGACAATCGCTGATTCCTGCTCCGGCTCGCTTAACGCTCCCCATGCGTCTAACTGCTCTCCCAAGAGATAGTTAGAGACATAGGATATATTAATGTAAGCATTAGCCCCTGGTTCGCCTGTTCCATCCTCAACGATAATCATGAATTACCACCTACCCAAATACGCCGTGTCGTTTTGGCTTTTCGGGTTGCTCCGCCGCTTCGGGGGCGGGTTGTTCCGGTTCCTGCGGGGGTGTAACTTCTTGAGGCTCTTCCCCTTTCGGCTTTCGGCCCCGCCTATGCCGTTCCTGATCTTCATCCCGAACAGTTTTTTCGGCGTCGGAGCAAAGATGATAGCCCTCTCTTTGCGCCTGGGCGATGGTTTCCGGGGAATCAAAGATGTCCGCATATAGATCGCCTTTTCTCATAGTTACTGTCATAATTAATCCTTTACCCTATAGCCCCCGGTTAAGGAGCTATAGGGATTTTGTGTTTACCCCAAAATGGCAACCGCGTGAGTAGGATTCACCGCGGCCGCGCCATAAGCCAATGCAATTTCAATGCGCCGTTTCCGATACGCCTTGTAATAAGCCACCTGGAACGCAAGGCCGGTTATCGCGTCCGTTACAACGGTAACATCGTCCGCTTCGTCCCCGCCTTCGGGCATATAGGGCTGCCGGGCGGCCAGAACCAGGGAATCCCGGGCATAAGCTACGCTGGGCAGATAAGCCGCGCCGGAAGTAATCGCGGCATTGTCAGGCGCGTCCTGTTTTAACCCACCGGCAATCTTGATAACGGTTGCACCGGAAGCAACGGCCTCGGTAATGATGTATCTGTTCGGGTCTCCCGCAATGGTGATTATTTCACCCTTATTCAGTACGCCGGCGCCTGTATCTACGGTCAGGTTTTTAGTCCCTGCGGCCTGTGCGCCGTTAATGAGATAACCGGAACCGCCGCCAGGCGATAAAGTTGTGAAACCGCCGGACTGTCCGATACCAAACCCGAAAATGGGGAGTACATTACCTGTCCGCAGAGTGGTATCGGAGCCGTTCTGATCTGCTGCGGTTAAGATACCCAAAGACCTGAACTGCCTGATTGCGACAGAGTTGCCGACAAAGGCCCGGTCGGAAGTGGGGCGGCTGATGTCGTCCATGATCTTTGCAACCGCCGCCATATCCGCAAGGCTGCCGCTAAAAGGCGGAGTTCCGGCAACGCCATAGATGTTCCCCGCCCCGATTGCGCCTTCAACCGCGATACCGCAAAGCGTTTTTTCAACGTCCATGGCTATCGCCTCAAACCGCTGTTCAAACTGCGCGGTCCGCATGGGGTTCAATAAGTCGCCAACTCCTCTTTCTTCCTCGCCGTTCCATACGATGGGATCGGCAACCTTGAAATGATCAATGAGAATGGGAATAGTCCCAAAGTCATTGCCGCTACCGGAGGGCGGGATGTCGCCGATGTCCTGAACACCCGCGTCTCCTGATTTCGGGACATTTACCGTTTGTCCCTGTGCCGCCATGCTTGCCGAAGCGTCAATGGGCGTAAAGGCAAGCATCCCCGTCCATTTTCTTGACACATTATCCAGTGCCGTCCTGAGAATGGGGATAAGCCCATCCAATACATTGTTTCCGCTTAACATAAATCCTCCAAATTAATTTAAGAAGCTATTTTCCCGCCTTTTGCGATAAATTCGCTCTGCTGTCTGGCGGCCATTGCTTCATACTGCTGCCGAGTAGCGGTTAAACCGCCTCCGGTATGTCCCCTGCTTCCGATGGCTCCGCCGCCGGTGCTGGCATCCATTTTGAA
>JAISQR010000097.1 GCA_031274035.1 Treponema sp.
GAACAGAGGATATTAGAGGGTTTTTTAAAAGAACATGGATCGGAGGTAGTAAATATGTTATTTACCGAATGGAATTGGGATGATGCGTTAGCGGTTCGGTATGAAGAGGGTAAGGAAGAAGGTAAGGAAGATCGAGACAAGGAAATTGCCTTCAACGCCCTGAACGCCCTGAAGGAAGGAATCCCGATAGAGACAATCCAAAAGATCACAGGTATGGATATTGAAACCATCAGCAGCCTCGCCTCTCAATGAACGGCCTCGCACAAGGAGCCATTCCCAAAACCCGGTTAGTGCGTAGCTTGGGTTCAATGGGAAAGCCTCTATGGTTAAAAAATTAAACCCGTTTAACTTTTCCCTCCGTCTATTCGTATCCGCGATCCCGATCCGCTTTTTTCTATTTCGATCCTGCATGGTATACGGGACTTCATTTCGGCGACATGCGAGATAAGCCCGACCATGCGGTGATCCCGCAGTTCGTCCAGTATGGTCAGGGCTTTGTCCAGGCTGGCCTCGTCCAGGCTGCCGAAGCCCTCGTCGATAAATACCGCATCAAGCCGCACCCCGCCTGAGCGCGCCTGTATCGAATCGGCCAGACCCAGGGCCAGGCTGATCGAGGCCATAAAACTTTCACCGCCGGAGAGCGTCGCGCAGGGACGGGTTTTGCCGGTGTAGGCATCGAATACGGCGAGGTCCAGCCCCTGACGGCCCCGCGTGGATTCCCCGCCGGTATCGAGGAGCAGCGAGTAGCGGGATTCGCTCATGCGTTCAAGCCTCTTGCTTGCATAGACGGCTACTTCAGAAAGGTAACGGGCAAGCAGCCAGGCATCGAAGGCTTTCTTTTTAGGGTTATTCCCCCGCAGATCGTCTGCCAGCATTGTGAGCTTTTCTGTTTTTTGCCGGAGCGTTTCAAAGCGGGCGCTTGCCTCTTCAAACGCAGCCTTGTCCTTTTCAAGGCCGGCTTTTTCGCTTATCAGGCGGTCGCGATTCCGTTGGGTTTTTTCTGTCTCTATTTCCAGATCCTTCATGCGTTTTTTTAATTCATCCGCGCTGCGCGTATCATCAAAGCCGGACTTTTCTTTTTGAACCGCCGCAAGGCTGCGTTCCGCTTCCGAACACGCGGAATCAAGCCGGGTTCTTTCATCCTTCCAGCGGAAAACCGCCGCCTCCATGTTTTGTTCGGCCTGCCTGTCGAGTATCGCTTCTTTAAGGCTTTGTACATCGGGGAAGGGCGAAAGGGAAAGAGCCTCGTTGAGCGCGGATTTTGCGCCGCGTGCTTTCTGGGCGGCCTCATTGAGTTTCTGGGCGGAGGCTTCTTCTTTTGCCGCGGCGGATGCCAGGGCAAGGCTTGCCTTCCCGCGTTTTGTCTGTAATTCGTCCAGCTTCTTTTCTAGCTGCGCAAGACGCCGTTCAATAACAGCCAGGGCGTCTTTTGTACCGGCAGTACCCGCGGCAATATCGGGGCCGCAGGCGGTTTCAAGCTCTTTCAGCATTGTGTTTATCTTGGTTTGCCGTTCCGCAATTGACGCGGAGAGAATGCGTTCCCGCTCGGTGCATCCCGATAATTCGCTTTCTATCTTTGAAAGTTCCAGACGGATTTGGGACTGGTCCTGAAATAATTTTGGGATACGGCCCGCCTCATTTTTTATTTCTTTATGCTCCCTGGTAACAACGGTTAAACGCGCGCTCTGTTCCTCAAGGAGCTTTGAAGCCTCTTCATTGGAGGGGAATTCATTTTGCGGAAGATTCAATATTTTTATGATTGTCTGTGAACCGGAGATCAATGCGGGCGCAAAGGTTTTTGAATCCGTTCCATTATTATCCGCGGCTTCCGCGCGTCCGGCAGAATTATCTCCCTGTAGCAATGTAAAAAGTTCCCGGCGGGCTTTTAACAATTCCTGTTTTCTTTTAAACTGCCGGTTGAGCATCGCCTGATTGCTTTCGTTTTTTTCATGCAGTTTTGCAAATTCAAGTTCAGCTTCTTTAAGGGCCTTCTCCCTGGATTCGATCTTTTCTGTTATACCGTAAACCGGAGCGGAGGCGGCAGCCGGCAGCGGATGCTGTGTTGAACCGCAGACAGGGCAAGGCTCCCCTGGTTTAAGCCCGCCCGCAAGATGAGAAGCCATATCCGCCTTTTCTTTTGTTTCCTTTTCAAGTTTGAACCGCTGTATTTCTTCCTGCAATAGGGGAATGTTTTTTTTGATATGCCGCATAAGCTCTTCATAAGCGGCAAAGTCCGCGCTGATTTTCTTTCCTTCATTTTCAATATCATTTCCTTCCGCGGCGATCTTTTTTAATTGAACAAGATCATCTTTTACCTGCCGTTCTATCTCCAGCAGCCTTTCAATTTGTTCCAGTCCTTCCGCCTGTTTCTGAACCTTCGCCGTCTCCCTTTCCTTGGCGGACAGACTTTCCTCAGAGGTTTTCTTTTTCTTTACAAGATCGGCAATATGGGCTTGTAACCGCTTTTGTTCTTTACCGTCGTATAAAAGTTTCTCTTCCTCGGCAATCATTTCTTCCAGCCTCGGTTTTCTTTCACGCAGATCCTGCGACTCCTTTTCTATGCCGGGAACGGCGTCCGCTTCCCGTGCGGCCTGTTCATTTATTTGTTCAGCCTGTGTTTTTATCTCTACAAGTTTTCCGTATTCATCTTCCGCCGCGGTTGAATTCTTTTCAGCCTCTTCCGCCAGAACAAGCTGCGGACGCAGGGGCTGCGCCTGCCGTGAACGGGAAATCTTCTTTTCCAATTCTTCTATACTGTTTTTTTCTTCGTCATTCTTCTTTTGCTCTTCTTTTACCGCTTCAATCTGATCAAGGGCTTTTCTTTCGGAATCCAGCACCGCGCAGACAGCCTGTAAATTTGCCGTTTCTTTTGTAATTGCGATTAAGGTACTATCCGCAATTTTTAAATTCTCTTCCACTCTGTCATGGAGGGAAGCGTAATCCCCTATTGAAAAACGTTTGGATATTTCTTCCAGCGCCCTTCCTGCTTCTTTAACTTCCGCCTCGGCGTTCTTTGCCTTTTCCTTTGCAAGATTTTGAACAGCTAAAACTCTTTCCATAGGGAAAAGTTTGCCGAGCACCTGCTGCCGTGCGGTAGAATTCTGTTTAAGGAATTCAGCAAATTCGCCCTGCGGGAGCAGGACAATTTTAAAGAATTCATTGTGTTCAAGGCCGATAAGATCGCGTATCTTACTATCCGCCTCGGATTTTTTTGATGTAGGATGAACCGGCATGCCGCTTTCAATTTCGTAGAGCACCGCGCTTTCTTCTATAATGGTAGTACCGGCCCCGCGCTTTTTCGGCTTTTCCTGTTTAGGGCTTCGTTCTACGCGGCAGCGTTTTTCGCCGATAGAAAAATCCAGTGATACCGAGCACTCCGTACTCTCTTCGGCATAATCGCTGCGCAGCCGTGTAAGATATTCGCCCCTGCTGCCGGGAACTTTACCGTAAAGCGCAAAACAGATCGCATCAAAGACCGTTGTCTTGCCTGAGCCTGTTTTTCCGGTAACAAGGAATATATCATCAAGCTGGTTAAAATTGATCTCCGCGTCGGCAAAGGGGCCGAAGTTTTGCAGTTTAAGAATTTCCGGCCTCATAGCCGCTCCTCTTTTTCGGCTTCAATAAGAAGTTCCCTGAACAGATCGATTTTTTCTTCATCGGCCCTGCCGTAAATATCAATAAGAAAATCCGAAAAATCTTCGTCCGTGCTGCGTTTTGCGGACAGGGCTTCCTGTCTGACGCGGACCTGTTCTTCGGAGAGCGCGGCGAAAGCCTCGTCCTGCTTTACCGAGAGGAGATTGGGGAAACGGCCGTTGCGCAGAATTGAAAGCGCGTTCAGGGCAAGGTCTTTTCCCGTTAGTGTTATTTCAAGATAATCTTCCGCCGCGTCATTAATGGATTTATCCGATCCGCTTTCCGAAAGAAAGTATTGAAAAGAACCTTTAAGCCGCGTAAGTTTTCTTTTGGGTTTAATGGGGATAGGGTTTACCGAGATTGTATTAACATTACCCGTTTTATATCCGTTGTTTCCATCGAGTTCCCGGAAACTGTCTGGTTCAAGAGACCTGTCAAATTCGACTGATAAAAAAACTTTTTCAGCGCCTGCTTCTTCAAAAGAATAGGCCAGAGGGCTGCCCGAGTAATATGAGTTAGGGCCTGCCTTTTGGAAACTGTGCAGGTGGCCAAAGGCGGCGTAATCGAAGCCCGCAAAAAGGTTCGCGGACACCTGTTCCGCGGTTCCAAGGAAGACCCGCTCGGATTTCGATTCCTTTCCGCCTACCGCAAAGACGTGGGCCGCGAGAACCGTATAGTCCGCGCCTTGCGAGAGCGCGGAAAGCCGCGCTTTTTCAAGACGCGCCGCCGCTTCTTCGGCCAGCTTTGCCTGGGAACGTATAGGTTCCGCAAAACCGCCGCCGTCTTTGCCGGCGGTCTCTTCGGCATTTAAGCTGCCCGCGTTGAGGAAGGGGAGCAGAAAGAAAGCCGCGCATTCCTGCGTTTCCCCTTCCGCAGTACTACCGCCGGTCTTTGCATACACAAAGATCGGATTAACCGCATCATAAGGATCGGTAACAAAGTGTACGCCCAATCCCGCAAAGAGCTCTTTACCATAAGCAAGCCGCAGGGGCGAATCGTGATTGCCGGGTATAATGAGTATTTTTAAATCGGGCCGTGAAGTTTTGAGCTTTCCAAGAAAGGCGCTGAAAAGCTGAACCGCGTCGGGCGAGGGAATAGAGCGGTCAAAAACATCCCCCGCGATGAGAAGGGCCCGATAGGATTCGTCATTGAGGATAGCGTACAGGGTGTTCAGTATATACTCCTGATCCTCAATAAGTGAATGTTCATGGAAAACTTTACCAAGGTGGATATCCGCCGTATGAAGAAATTTGATCATACCCTAATCATGGCAAAAAAAAACCAAATTAACAAGTATAGAAAACCGCAACTAAATTTTTGTAACTACTCAAGGAGGGGGGCCTGTTTCCGGGCATTTTTCCGCATACCGCAACCTCTGCTCTCCGGCCCCCCTACGGGCGCACTTCGTTGCGCCCTACCCCCCAGGTTGATGATAGCCGGTGTCCCGGCAAACGATTTGCCTTCAGTTAGATACACCAATATCAAGCGCAGCAATTCCGCAACTGTCTTGATTGTTTGCGATGAGTACATACCCCGGCCCCTTGGTACTAGCAGCCTGTTGCACTTGCGGATTTTTTGCATGAATATGCAAAAAATCCCGATCAATGGGCATGCTTTCGGAGTTTGCAAGGTATAAATATTCATATTTATGAATATTTATACCATTTTATGCGCGAAGCGCAACAAACTCCTAGTGTGAACACCGGCAGCCCATTAATCGTACTTACCTAAACTTCTCGTACAACCTTGTCAATTCCGCGTTGCGATCCTGCTCGGCTATCTGCTCAATAAGGTATTTTATGGACTTGCCGCCGGCTATCTTTCCATTATCCTGATACATCCAATCAACAATATCATCAATTATAAAAGGTACTGTATCCCCCTGCTTGAAATAGGAAATATACTGGGGGATATTCATTATTTTGCCAAAATAGAAACCGTCCCTGAATGAAATACTAGAGAGCCAGAGATATTCCTTGTCAAAACCGCTCTCCCTGTCTGCGTCGAAGCCGTACTTTACGCAGAATTCGCTTTCACCGGGGCCAGGATGCTGAAGGGTACGGACAAAATCGGGGATGGAGCGTCTTGCCTCCTCCGCTATTTTTGCAAGCCCTTCATCGGCGGTCTCCATAGCGATGGTGAACTCTTGATGCGCTTCATCCGCCTCCGGTACTTTCGCCGGGGGAAATTTCACAAATGAAAAAATATCCCTCGGTATCACCGTAATAATGAAAAGCGAAATAATAATAATATAGAGGATAGCCTTGAGTATGACCTGGCGCATGTGGAGCCTATTCTATAAAAATCGCGGGAATTCTGCAAGGTTCCTTTTACTTGAATAAGGCATTGATCTCTCTTGCATACATGGCGCTTATCTTGTGCCGTTTAAGTTCCTGCTTGGCCGAAAGTTCTACGCCTATTTCAAAGGGCTTGGGAATAAGCCGGAATTTGTAGACACGTTCAAAGGGCTTAAATCCGGTATTGGGGTTGATAAGGTGCGCTACATCATTGGCGATAAGTTCATTTATTTCCGGCTGGGCAAGGAGCAATTCGTAATCAACAATAGGAATATTGTTTTCTTCGGCAAAGTTCATCATGGCTTCTTGTACCGGCACGATGAGCGCCGCAAGGTATTTCTGATCCTGGCCTACAACCATGCACTGAAATATCCAATCGCTTTCCTGTATCTTCTTTTCTATAGGGACGGGCTCCACGTTTTCTCCGCCCCGCAGCACTATGGTATCCTTGGCCCTGCCTGTTATACGCAGCTCGTTGTCGCGGCTCATCATGCCTATATCGCCGGTATTAAGCCAGCCGTCCGGCGACAGTACTGCGGCGGTAGCCTCCGGCTTTTTGTAGTAGCCCTTCATAATCTGACCGCCCCGTACATAAATGACGCCGTTGTGCCCGGGCGGAAGTATCTGCCCCTTATTTCCGACAATACGTGCCTCCGTTCCCATCAGAAGCTGTCCTACCGTACCCCTCCGTGATTTTCGGTACTGGCGCACAGAAATGATAGGAGAAGTCTCGGTAAGGCCGTAGCCTTCTTGAAGACGTATTCCCACCGCGTTAAAGAAATGATCTACCTTGGCCGGAAGGGTTCCGCCGCCTGAAATACCCGCACGGAAACGGCCCCCCAGATTTACCTTGATCTTGTTAAAAACCAGCAGTACGGCAAGGCCCCGTACCGGCATGAAGAAAAGCCAGGGGAAAAAACCGGAAACCGCATCAACCGCGCGTATACGGCCGTGGTAGTTGGGGATAAGCCCAAAGGTTAAATCTTTAAAATAGGTATAGCTGCGCCCGAAAGAAACAAAAAAGTTGAAAAACGCACGCCTGATTTTTCCCTGCGCCTTGACTGTCCGGTAGATACCATCCATGATAGCTTCCCAGATACGGGGAACAGCAACCATCCAGTGCGGCCTGATGTTCTGAAAATCGGCCAGCAGGATAGGCGCCGAAGGCTTTGAATAGGCAATACCGGCTTTAAGGTAGATGATCACATACTCAATGGCGCGTTCAAAAACATGCCAGACCGGCAGGACGGACAGGAAAATCTCGCCGGGTTTTGCCTCAAAGACAGCAGAAAAGGAGGGAAGCTGGTGGAGGAAGGTTCCGTGGGTCAGCATAACACCCTTGGGTTCGCCGGTTGTACCGGAAGTAAAGATAATAGTTGCAAGATCGTCGCTATTCCCCTGGTCTATTTCCTTGTCTACGCCTCCTGGCTTCAGAACTTCCCGTTTCTGGCCCAGGGCAATCAAGCTGGCGTAATAATGTACCTCCATACCCTCCGATTTGACTTCCGCCTCAGTCTCCTCGTCCACCGGATCGTAGGTGATAAGTATACCAAGGCGGGGAAGCTCATGTTTACATGTAAGTATCTTTTTAACCTGCTTCTGATTCTCCACAAAGCAAATTCCACATTCGGTAATGCCGAATATATAGATCAGTTCCTGCACTGTCGCGTCGCAGCCCCTCGGTACATCTACCGCGCCTATGCTCAGTATCCCAAAATCGGACACAAGCCATTCATGGCGGTTATCGGAGATAATTCCTACCATATCGCCCCGGCGGACACCCAAATCCATAAGGCCGGCCGCCGTAAAACGGACTTCATCATAAAACTGCTGGTAGGTTTTGATGCGGAAATGTCCGTTACCGCCCTTTGTATATTGAACGGCAAAGTCCGATAATTCCCCGGTTCGGCTCCTAAGCAGTAGAGGCAAGGTCTGTTCCATACTATTTTAACTCCCCGTAAATCCGGCTGAGTAATAAGATAATCGGTTCAGGCATAAAGTGTCAATATGACACGACATGATAAAGTGTCATATTGAAGGATTTTTTTATATTTTTGCAACTTTTTTGGTGTTTTTGTGTCGGAGGGTTTTTCATACATAAAAAAACCTCCCGGGAAAAGGAGGTGAGGAAACCCGGGAGGCAAGCTGATGATACAATTTACGTTAAAAAGTAACAGTACATAAAATGGGGTGTATATTCTAGAGCTTAAAACATTCCATTTTTACTGCACCATCAATCTAGAAAAAGAATACTCAAATTTTTGCAGGAGGTCAAGTATTTTTTTTTAAAGCCGATAAATAATATTTATGCTGTAAGCGCCCTCCGCAGGGCCGCCGGAAGAAATCCTAGCAGCCGCGGACACTTCGTGTCCGATTGCACTTGTGGATTTTTTGCATATTCATGCAAAAAATCCCGATCAATGGGCATGCTTTCGGAGTTTGCAAGGTATAAATATTCATGTTTA
>JAISQR010000118.1 GCA_031274035.1 Treponema sp.
TTCTCTCACCCTGGACATCATCTTTCAGGGAATCTTTTAGTACCTTGAATTTCTCATCCTGCTTTTTCCGCCAGTACTGAAACACCGTGAAGGAAAGGGCAAGGACCGAAAGGAAGGTCCCTACCGCGGTAAGAATAAATTTAGCTATTTCCATCGGACGCCGCCTAAAAATAATGTTGACAAATTTATGCTTTGAGGATAAACTTGCCGTGTTGAATTCTTAGTGAAGCGTCCGGGAATAGCCGTTCCCGGGCGTTTTGTTTTTTACCGGGTAATCAGGGTATGCGTCAAAAACCCTCCCAGAAAAGAAACGCCTCCGGTGATAAACAGTGAAGGCCAAAACCATTTTGTCTTTTTCCGCTCCGATGCCAGATCGCGTTTCAGGCTTTCGCTTAAACTGGTGTAATACGCCGCGTCAGGGGCATAGCGCAGAGACGCGGCCTTATACCCTTCTCCATATGCTTCGCCGACCGCCGCGTCAATTTCACTTTCCGCCGCCGCCAGTATCTCCAGCACCATCCATCCCGGATATAATTTTTCTGATTCGATCCCGTAACCGCTGTCTTGCCCGTCCGGCGATTCCGGCGGCGTCTGCGCGTAACTTATCCGCGTCAGAAGCAGCGTCAACAAGATCAGAAGCGGGGGTAGTTTCAATTTCATTTTTTACGGCCTCCCTTTTTTGTACGGCTGTTATGTCCGCCGCGCCCGGCGTCCCGTCCCGGTTGAATAATTTCCACACAAACCAGCCCGCCAGGGCGGCCAGCAGGCCGATAAGAAAAGGAATTATTTTATCCATTTCCGTTAAAGGCCGCCGTTACCTTTTTTAAGATGGCTTCAAAAAATAATACCGAAAATCCGAAAATAACTGCCCACCAGAACCACACCTGCTCGGGAACAAAAAAGTTCCCTATCCGCAGCAGCCCGGCGGCCCCGAATGAAAAAACCAGCGGGACATACACCCGGTACCCCTTCAGCCGGTCCTTTTTATCCAGCCTTTTGACGATTTCCGTAAAGACCACTACCAGCGCAATGGCAGTGCCGATGAAGGCGGGTAAGAAATTTGCTATCTGCATCGCTCCGCTCCTTTGGGATTTTATTCCCATTTTAATATGCAGGCCGTAACAGCCTGTCATTCCCGGCTTATAGCTCCAGGAGCATCCCCGGAATCAAATCCCCCGGGATAACTCCCAAAGAACGCGCCGCCTGGTTTAAGGCGGCCAGGTCCTGTGAGGCCAAAATAAAACATCCCGCGGACCAGGCGTAATCCGAATCTTTCCCTAACTTGACGGAGAACCGGTCGTGGATAAGCCAGCGGCCGTTTTGGAAGCCTCCCGCGGTCGTCTGCATGGCGTGGTGATCGATCCATTGCCCGTCAATATCGCGGGTACGGGTTATGGCGTGAATCTCGCCGTGGAAACCTCGGGGAGGGACAAAGCACTCGACGGTAAATTCTCCCGGCGCTACCGTATCCCCGCAGGGTATGGTATCGGCGGTCGCCATCGCGCCGAAACAATAATTAGCGACGGTTTGACACTTCCAGCGGCGGAGTTCCGTATTCCCGTCGAGGAGGATAAGCCAGTCCCGGGAATTGTTCTTCCAGTTGTTTTCAAAGGAATCCGGCAGATCGGGATAGCGCTTAAAATCATACGATGTCTTGAACCGTTCCGCCTTGAATTGTAACCGGCCGCTTTTCATGATAAGATAGTCGCGTGCGGATCAGGCTAAAACCTTATAACGTCTGTTAAAAAATAGGGTGGATATTCAAATTAGAGGCCTAAAATACAAGAAAAAACCGCCCTCCCGGCGGCCCTTTTAATTACACATAGCGCAAGTCTTTTAATAGTTCAATCCCGATAAATCCCGCAAAAACCCGGAATTTCCCGCCTTTTCTCCGGCATTCCTTAATCTTTTCTCTGGCTTCCGCACGAAGGATATATTGCTGGTTTCGGTAACCGCTTGTTTAGCCGCCGCCGCGCGGTCTTCGATGGCCTTCTCCACATCGTTTATCATGTTTATATATTCCTCGTTTCCCCGGGCGGCTTCGGCGAGCGCGGTTTTATATATTTCCGAGGCCCTGAATTCCTCCAGAGCCCATCGCTTCTCGTTTTCAATCTTACGCAATTGCCAGGCTATTTCGCTCTCGCCGAGACGCTGCCGGTTCTCCATCTCCCGGTTTATGTCTTCGGCGGCATCTTTATATTCCTGTTCCTTGTCCTCCAGTTCATCGGTTATTTCCACCCGTTTCTTTGTCGCGTGGTAAAGGGAAAGTTCGGCTTCAAGTTCCCTCCGCTTATCGTCGGAAGCCCGCTGATACTCATCGGTAGCGTGCAGAGCCAACAATGCCCGTTCCTTTTCTATCTCGTATGCCTCATATTCGGAGGCGGTAAGGTCCTGAATCTGCCGGGTGTATTCTTCGGTCTGTTCCTGGAGAGAGCGGTCGGCGGCAATTGCATTGTAATTTTTGGCAAGATTAGTCGCCTCATTGAGCTCACTGTTTGTATCTCGCAAGAGGCCGTTATACCCTTCCTGTGTTTTATTAAGTTCTTCCCGCATAGCGGCAAGTTTCCCTTCCGTATCCTTCCCGCCAGCTTCATCTTCTATTCTTTGTATCGCTTCCAATTGGTTTTGAATATCATTGTACACCCGATACCTATCCCGTAACTGCGCTGTTTCTTTAACGCGGTTTGCCGCGGCGCTTGCCCTTTGCGCCTCCGCGTCCTCTTCGGATATGATTCCGGCGCGATTCTGGCGGTTGGTTTCTTCTATCGCCTCATTATAATCGGTTTCAACCTTGATTAGCGCTTCTTTTCTGGCTTTAACTTCCTCTTGTATCTTTGTAATACTGGCGTTGAGCGCGGCCGATTCCCCGGTTACCTTTCCGTTCCGTCTTTGCGCGGCGGTTTCATTTTCCACACTACCCCTAAGCCCGTTCATTTCATTTTTTATTCTTGTAATTTGGGACATAAAATATTGCAGGGTCTGTTTATTTTCATCGGCATTACTCTTTAAGTTTAGTATTTCTTCCAGGCCGCCGGTTGAAAAATATTCGTCAATTTTCCTTTCCCTTTCTTCGGCAAGGTCTTTCAATTCCGCGTCAATAACTTCTTTCGCTACATTTGTCTGGTTCTTTATTCTACGCGTCTCTTTACCAATATCAACATCTAACTTCGCCCCAAACTCTGTAGACTCCAACAGAATATTTCTAAAATTTTGCATTTGTTCAGTCGCTTGTTTTAATTCATACTCCAGCCTGCTGAACTTTATGGTATTTTCTGTCTGCCCTAAACTTTCAAGAACTTCCTTTAAAGTATTTATTTGATCGGTATAGTCAACAAATTTATCGGTCCCCTTTGTTTGCCTCATCCTGTCTTCATAAGATTTTATGAGGTTTGGTATCTCTTCCATTTTGGCGAGGTCTTTCAGCATTTCATTATATTTCTTTTGTTCTTCCGCCGCGGTATTTGATTTTCTCATCACCTCCGTAAAGAAATCCCGTACCGGTTTAACCGCTTTCTCAAACGGCTCGCCGGCATTTATTTTCAGCCGCTGTATTTCAGTATTGTAGTCGTTTTGTGACTTTGCCGCATCGTTCACCGCGCGCCCGGCATTTCCGAAGGCAGACTTCATGGAATCAAGAATTATCGCCTGTGCTTTAGCGTGCTGCCCCGTTTCTTCAAACTGTTTTACCTGTTTTTTCTGCTCTTCCGTAAATTTGAACCCGTACCGGCTTAACGTGCCAAGGCTTTCGGCCGGAGTATCCAGCGCTTTACCAAACTGGTTCGCGGCGCTGGCAAGGTCTCCCCCCATAACCGCGGCCATATTTATTAATCCGTCAGTAGCTTCTTTGAATTTCTCTCCTGTTATTGAAGTAAACCCCAGAAGCACCGATTGCATATCCTGAACTTCCTGGTAGGTATGCCCTGTTGCCTCAGCCTGTTCTTTCGCCATATCCATGAGTTGTCTGTGAGAAGTCCATGAATCAGCGCCAGTTGCCTTAATAACCGCCCCCAGCCGGGCGTTAGCCACTTCCTGGGCCTGATAGGCGGCTATTGATTCCTTCGCAAACTGGACGCCTTGCTGCATTACTTTAGTGAACGCCTGGTATCCCGCCGTAAACAGGCCGATCCCGGGAATCATGCCGAGAATCGTTTTGCTCAATCCAAGAAAGGTTTTATTGGCACTGGCAACAGGCTTGTCCGTTTTGTCTTTCATGGTTTTGCCGAAATTGCTTAGCTTCGTAGAAACTTGCATTAGGGCTTGATCGAATTTATCCATCCTGAGAATTATTTCGGCGTATACCGATCCTACGTTTTCCATTTTTTCCTCTCCCCGTATAATTATTTAACACTTTTGTGAAACATTCAAACCCAAATTCTACGTTCTCGCTCCCTCTGCCGCCGCGCTCTCATCTGTTCCTGAATTTCCGGGGAAAAAGCGTTACTGCGGCGGAACCCTTCGCGGAACAGGGAAGCAGCGGAATCGGGTGCGTCATCAGGCTCGGAACCTTCCCGGTAGTCCATAACCTGGTTCATATATTCGTCACCGGTCTCCGGCGCCCATTCCAGGAACCGCCATACCTCAAATAAATTCGTGCTGATTTTCAAATGCTTGTTCATGCGTTCCGCATATGTCCGTACCTGCAGACCCTTGTCCTTGAGTTTGTCCGCCGTGTACCCCTTGTCCGGGTTTGTCTCGCAATACACATACCGGGCATGGTACTGGTTGCAGAGCCGTACGACTTCGGGTATCCAGTCTTTTATATTCCCCGGATATGTAAAACCGACCGCCTGATAGAACTGGCCGGTCTCTGTTTTCCGTACCGGCGCGGCAATGGTGAGGGCGCAATAGTGATCCCCGTCGTATGCCGCGTCCACCTGGGCCAGAGCTCCGGAGGCCGCATAATCCCAGCCGGAAGAATATACCGGCTCGGAGAATAACGCCGCCTCGTCATTGCCTATCTCCAGTTCATAATTAGCCTGGTACAGAAACGGGGTAGTGGTGAGGCGTTTCTTTTCCGCTTCCTCCTCCCCGATAAAGTTATATTTTGAGAGGGGATACTTCGCGATGTCACAAAATCCCCGGATCACCTTCCAGGCGTCCTCTCTATGCCAGGGGGTGCCTATCCACGCGCTGCCCTTGCCCGGCTCTATGATGTTTGTCGCTATCTCCCGGACCAGTTCCGCCGTCCGTTCCCGCTCGGCCCGGCTGATATTTCAGGGCGGGGCGCTTTCCCGTGGGCCTGTTTAAAAATCGCCTGTACTTCCTCCCGTTCCATGGCTCCCGCAATCGCCCGGATAACATCGGCGGCGGCCTTAAAGTTTTTCCGTATCAGGGCGATCCGGTCATTCGGATGAAACAGCATCCAGGCAA
>JAISQR010000296.1 GCA_031274035.1 Treponema sp.
AGATATTGAAGCGGTGATCAAGGGGCCGGCTAACGGGGGGCGGCATATCTATACCCTGACTTATTAAACCTATCCCCCTGGGGGATCCAACTATAATCGGAGGAAAACATGAAAGCGAATATTGCGTTTTTGCATGGCCCTGAGGATCTTCGGGTTACGGAGGTTGAACTTCCGCCCCTGAAGCCGAATGAAATCTTGATAAAACTCAAAGCCTGCGGCATTTGCGGTTCCGATGTGGAATGTTTTGAAGGCAAATCCGCCGAGGGGCGTTATGACATAGCGCCCTATACCCCCGGCCATGAATGGGCGGGACAGGCGGTTGAAGTGGGCAAGGCGGTAACCAGCGTGAAACCCGGCAATAAGGTTGTGGGCGACTGCGTACTTCCCTGTTTTAACTGCGCCAACTGCAAAGACGGAAAAATGCCTTCCGCCTGTCTTAATATGCGGGAAGTAGGGTTCCGTCCCGATTCCCCCGGCGGCATGGGGGAATACATGATCCTGGAAGAATGTTATACCCATGTGATCCCCGACGATTGGCATTATGAACTCGGCGCCTGGGTGGAAACCTTTAATGTGGGTTATTGGGGCGTATGGGGCAACGGCTGCGATCCCGACGCCTCCGATGACTGCGTTATCATCGGCGCGGGGCCTATCGGACTTACCGCTTCCATGGTTTGTAAGACGGCAAATGCGCGGGTGATCGTAACGGACCCGCTGGCTTCCCGCCGGGAAACAATTTTGAAATATGGCGCCGATTATGTGGTAGATCCCACCAAGCCCGGTTATCTTGACGAAATCCTCAAACTTACCGACGGGCGGGGGCCTACGGTGGTTATTGAGTGTTCCGGGAATGATATTGGTATTGCCTCGGTTTTTGATATCGCCGGTCACAGTGCGCGGGTTGGTTTTGTAGGCCATTCAATCGGCCGCAAGGTTCCGGTGGAAATCGGGAAAACCATCTGGAAAACCCTGGATATGTCGGGTTCCGGCGGTACGGACCGCTGGTTCCCCCGGACCATCCGGTTTCTTTCCCGCATCAAGGACAAGTACGATTTTGCTTCATTGAATACCCATCACTTTAATTTCAAAGACATTCACAAAGCCTTTGACGTAGCGGTCCACGACAAAGCAAACGCGCGGAAGGTCATGCTGACCTTTGACGACTAAAAGGCCGGGTTTGAGACGCGCTTCCGGCCATGACAGAAGGCTGGCCGGGAGTACGTCTTTTTTAAGAGAGGGAAAGGATGAAATTAGGATTTAATGAAGCCACCTGTATGAAAAAATCCAGCGTGGAGGATGATTTAAGGCTCTGTGAAAAGTACGGCTACGAGTATATTGAGCTCCGGTTGGATATGCTTAAAAATTATTTTGATAAAAAAACGATAAAGGATCTGCAATCTTTTTTTGGTTCCAGCCGCCTAAAACCGTATGCGTTCAATTCCATTGAGAATATCAATTTTTGTTCCCCCGCCCAATGGGACGCTCTGCTTTCCCTTTTTAAATTCGGATGTGAAACCGCCCAGGCTATCGGAAACCCATATCTTATTGTGGTTCCCACCATGGGGGAGGATATGCACCTGAAAACCAAAAAAGAGGTTTTTTTCGACAGTGTAAAGGTTCTTGACAAATTAGCAAACATTGCCAAGCCCTATGGGGTAAAACTTGCCTTTGAGCCAATCGGAGACAAGCGCTGGTGCGTGCGCAGTCTGGATCAGGCTTTGGAAATTATTCAGACAGTAAACAGGGGTGATGTGGGACTTGCCCTGGATTCTATAAACCTCTTTCTCTATAACCGTCTTGAAAACATTGATTCCATAGACAATGTTCCACTTGAAAAAATATTCGTATATCACATTGACGATTGCGAAAACCTTCCCCTGGGAACGCTGGATCATTGCCACCGGCTCTATCCGGGAGATGGGGTTATACCTTTAGAGAAAATTACAAAGAAATTACACGACAAGGGATACAATGAAATCTGTTCTGTTGAATTGTTCCGCCCGGAATACTGGGAGCTTGATCCTGAAACGGTAATTAAAACCGCCGCGGAAAGGGCAAAACGGTTTTTGTAAAACAGCGTAGCTGTTGAAACGGCTTGAGCCGTTTGAATATGAATGAAAATAAGAGGAGTTAATATGAACAATAAAATTAATGTAGGAGTAATCGGGTTAGGGAGGCTTGGGTTCAGGCATGCCCAAAATCTTGCGGGCAGGATTACTAATGCAAGGCTTATTGGCGTGGCGGACCCGGTAAAGGCGGCACGGGAAAGTTTCAATTCTCAATTTCCCGGTATAGAGACCTTTGAAGATTACCATGATCTTATAAATAAAAAAGAACTAGACGCTATCGTAATAGCGTCCGCCACCAATACTCACTGCGGCATAATTGTTGATTCATTAAAGGCTGGTAAACCTGTTTTTTGTGAAAAGCCGGTTACCCTTGACATGGCGGAAGCGGATGAGGTGCGGAAGGTTCTTGATACCACGAAAGGGTATTTGATGGTTGGTTTTATGCGCCGTTTTGACGATGCCTACGCAATGGGTAAAAAACGGATTGATTCCGGGGAATTGGGCGAACCGGTTTATATAAACTGTATTGGCAGAGACCCCGCGGGACCGCCCATTGAATACGCAAAAGCGTCAGGAGGGCTGGTGCTGGATATGTCAATACATGACATAGACCTGGCCCGATGGTTTTTGGGAGGCGATGTCAGGCGGGTTTTTGCAACCGGGGGCGTATTGATGTGCCAAGAACTTAAACCCATTGGTGACATTGATCATATCAATGTTATTTTTGAATACGGAAACGGGCATATCGCACAGCTTGAGGCCAGCCGGAATGCCCGGTATGGATATGATATACGGACGGAAGTTATCTGTACCAAAGGCGCGGTATTTATGGGCGGCCTGCATCAAACATCCTGTCTCATACTGAATAAGAACGGTTCCTTGTCCGATACGGTCCCCGAATTTAAAAC
>JAISQR010000352.1 GCA_031274035.1 Treponema sp.
AATTTGGGGTGTACGCCGGGATCTCCCCTGTACACTGCATATATGGCGCGAAGGTGTTTCCTGCTTTAATTACGGGATGGGAAAGAAGTAATAGGTCAGTGGTGCTTTAGATCGCCCACAGCTTTTACCCGGAAACGTACAGCGTTGGACGGCAGATAGGCAAGCGGTATTTCGTCAATTTCAACAATCGTTACGCTATGTCGCTCAGCGCCGGCTTTAACTGCTTCGGCAGCCGCTTTTTCTTTTATCTCTTCTATAACTTTTTCACGGCCTTTCTGGGTGACATCAAAAATACCGTCAATATTCCCCGATACCTGTGCTATTGCAGCTCCTATGGCATTTGCCACGCCAAAGTGTTCAGGTGTAATTACCTTGCTGGCTCCCCTAAGTTCTTTTTGAAGAATAATGCTGCCGCCGCCAACAAGAATAACAGGGATATCCTCAGCAGAAGTTTTTATAGAATCAATGCCGTTTTCGATCATCCGTCTTATGACAGAACCGGCCTGTCTTGCATCTGTGGAAGACAGGAATTTAAAGTCCTTGCCAGTCTGGCTGCCAAGATCAATAAAACCATTTTTTACAGCGATATCAGTAGCGGTTATGGTGGAACCTCCGAAAATGAGCGCCTTGGAAATAATATGGAATCCGACCGATTGAGGGCCAATTTGGATTGGATCTGTATTGGTGTTTACAACTGAACCGCCGCCAAGGCCTATGGAGATTAAATCGGGCATGCGAAAATTGGTACGGACTCCGCATAAATCAATTGTGGTATTTGACTCCCGGGGGAAGCCGTTCCGCAGAACGCCGATGTCCGTTGTTGTTCCGCCTATATCCACAACAACAGCGTCTTTTATCCCTGATAAAAAGGCTGCACCCCTAAGGGAATTAGTCGGCCCTGATGCAATAGTCAACACGGGGTATTTTTTGGCATATTCAACGGACATTAGAGTACCGTCATTTTGGGCAATAAAAAGTTCGGCGATTATGCCGTTATTCTTTATGGATTTGTTAAATAAACCATAGGCTTGACCTGTCAAAGTACTAATTGCGGCATTAAGTATAGCAGCATTTTCCCGTTCAAGCAGGCCAATACTTCCAATCTCATGTGAAAGGGTGATGGGAAAATTGTTTGCTGTCATCTCTTGAAGAATTTCATACGCCCTTCGTTCTGCTTCGTTATTTACCGGCGAGAAGGCGCAGGAGAGGACAAGGGCCTCCGCTCCATTATCAAGTACTTTGCTTGCGGCAGAATAAAATTCATTTTCATCGAATAACGCCAAAGGCGTACCGTCATATTCATACCCCCCTTGTACAATAGAATAACCAGCCGAAACGACATGTGATAAATCCTCCGGCCATGCGGTAAAAGGAGGAATCCCATGTCCCGATGGTCCTGAAATACGGATGACCCCGACGCGGGAAAGATTCTTTCGTTCTATAATTGCGTTAGTAGCATGAGTGGTACCCAGCATGACATGCTTTATATCCAGCGGACTAACTTGGGAATCTGCCAGTATTTTTCCAATCACATCTTCGACACCCATAGAAATATCAGGAGTTGTGGCTGTTTTGTGTTCGGCGATAATGGCATCATATTCATCAATAATGACCGCATCCGTATTGGTGCCGCCGACATCTATACCCAATCTGTATTTCATGATATTCCCTTCATGATTTCTTCTATTGCTGTATACTCAAGATCATATTTAAAATAATGTGGATTAACGTATTTCAACGCCCCTTCGGTTCTCCAGAAGGGATCACAGGGTATCCCAATAACAACGGTGCGCTGTCCGTATTTAAGCCCTTCTGTAAGGATGGGAACCCCCCGTTCCCTGTCAAGAACCGTTATCAGGTCAGGAACCATCGCAATGGGATTGTCATCCAGCCTGGCAATTAGATTTTCATTCTGAAAATCTATCGAAAGGACATGCTCTTCATAGGAATCAAGACCTTCCAGGCGGACGGTGCCGCGGATAAAACCGGTGGTAAGATCCCGGCGAACGGCGGTGATTTTCCCCTCAAACAAAATATATCCCCCCACAAGGTTGATAAGACCGTTTACCGGATTACCGGATTCATGAATCAGATAAGCGCCTATTTTTGCCGCCAGGGAAATTGTATTTTTTATGGCGAAATGTTTTACATCATCTCCGCTCATCACATAAATTCCTATCTGGGTAAATAATCCGGAGGCTACCGTGACTGCCCTGGCAAGGGTTTCCGCCCATTGATTATTTATAGCGTTAATAATAACCAGATTGCCTTTCTCATCGCATACAACCATGGGGGATGCGGGCAGTCCGCCGATTCCAAAACTCATCATGGTAAGTTCCGGAAATGCACGCCCCATGCCGTCTCCGTCAACCAGGGGAAGTCCCAGACAGGCGGCAGTATAGATTGGAATACAGGAATTGATGCCGCCGGCCTCAATGGATATTATGGCGGTCGCTTTCTTGCCAAGATAAGATTCAAGGGCTTGAATTGCCCGTTTCGGTTCGCTTCCATTGGGTATTTTTTCCAGCATAACCACCGGAGCGCCCATAGCCGCAGACGGGAATACCAGGTCATCCGCGGCAAGCTCGTCAGCAGTTATCAGACGAACCGGCCCGTGTTCCTTAATGGCCTGTATGGCCATGAGCTTGCCTAAATGGGGGTCGCCGCCCCCGCCGGAACCAAGAACCGCAGCTCCCAGGGCAATTTTTTCCACATCATCCTCATATAGCAATTTCATATTGAGCTCCCACAGCAGGAATTGAGTCTAACAATAATCTGGTATACTCTGTTTTTGGATTAAAGAAAATATCCTGTACCAATCCGCTTTCAATGATCCTGGCATTGTGCATAACCAGAATCATATCGGCTATGGCATGAACCACCCCAAGATTATGGGAAATAAAAAGGAAAGAAATGCCAAAATGCTTTTGCAAGTCTTTAATAAGGTTAAGGATTTGCGACTGAATCAAGACATCCAGAGCAGAGACGGGCTCGTCGCAGATTACCAGTTCCGGCCTGGTAATCAAGGCCCGTGCAATGGCAACCCGCTGGCATTGGCCCCCCGAAAGCTCCCTTGTCCTTCTGTTGAGAACAGCAGGGGATAACATAACCTGATCGAGGACATCCAAAATCATCTGTCTTCGTTCAAATTTACCGCCAATACGGAAGGCAATCAAGGGTTCCTCAAGTATTTTCCGTATGGTAAAAAGAGGATTAAGCGATTCATAGGGATTTTGGAATACTGCCTGTACCTTTTGATGATATTGCCCTATTTGTCTTCCGGTATAAGCGTTGATATTTTCTCCCCGGTAACGGATAATTCCGGAACTTTGCCGCTGTATTTGCAACAGTACCGAGGCCAAAGTGGTTTTCCCTGATCCTGAACCGCCTATTACGGCGGTAATACCACCCTTTGGTATTTGGATCGATATATCTTCAATGGCTGGTTTTTTACCATGCGGATAATATTTTGTAACATGTTCTGTCTCCATAATCCACTCCGGTGTATTTTTAAAGCTCTCTTTTTTCTGAGGAGACATTGTTATTTCGGCATGGGAGGGAATTCTTGGCGCGGCGGCGATTAGTGTTTTTGTATATTCTTGACGCGGATTTGTCCATATTTCAAAGGCGGCGCCTGTTTCGACAATGCATCCATCTTTCATGACAATAATATAATCGGCTCTTTCCGCGGCAAGTCCCAGATCGTGGGTAATAAAGAGCAGTGCGCTTTCCGATTCATTGATTAATTTTTTGATACCCGCAAGAATGGTTCGCTGTACGGTTACATCAAGAGCAGATGTGGGTTCATCGGCGATAAGAATAGCTGGCTTATTGATCATAGCGGCGGCAATAAGCGCCCGCTGCTTCATACCTCCGGAAAGTTCATGGGGAAAGGCTCTAAACACGGACGGAGGATCATTAAGTCCGGCATTTTTTAGGCTTGCAAGAACTTTTTCATGGGCGCGGCTTTTTTCGGTCTTTTCATGGGAAAGTACCGCTTCTCTGACTTGGCAGCCTATCCGCATGAGCGGATCAAGACCGGATAGCGGATCCTGGGGGACAAAGCCGATATTCTTTCCCCGCAGATTCCGCCATATTTTTCTGTCTATTAAGGTTAGATCCAGGCCGTCAAGAAATATATGTCCCCCGGTGATAAATCCATTTTCCGCCAGTAAGCCCGTAAGCGCCCTTGCAATAGTGGATTTTCCCGATCCCGATTCTCCGACTATAGCGATAAATTGTCCCCTTTTTACCGAAAATGAAATCCCCCTGACCGCATCATGTACTCCACCGGCGTGCTGATAGACAATCTGGAGATCCTGAACCATTAGAAGAGATTTTTCCCCGGTGGAGTTCATTTCTCCATACCTATCCTTGGATCAATCTTGGTAATCAGAAATTCGACAATAAGATTACTTATAACAAAGATGAAGGAGCTGAAGAAAATAAAAGCCTGAACCACAGAAAAGTCTTTTTTTTGAATACTTGAAGTAATAAGCGAACCGATCCCCGGCCATGCGAAGATCGTTTCCACCAGCATGGTTCCGGTTAAAATTATTCCGATAAGGACGGCGGCGGTAGTTGAGGATGTTACCAACGCATTCGGCAGGGCATGGCGGATCAGTGCTTTCCATTCCGTAAGCCCCCGGCTGTAACTGATTGTAACATACTGTTCATGGTATGTTCGCTCCAGATTTGCCTGTAAAATACGGGTAAGAAAAGCCATTGAATACAGCCCAAGGGTGCATGCGGGAAGAATAAGATGTCGCAGAGCATCTATGAAAAGATCCATCCGTCCGCTGATAAGGGAATCAATAACAAGAAACCCGGTAATACGGGGGAGCACAAAAAAAGAAAAACCGGTTCTGCCTTCCGGTCCCGGAAAAATTTTAAACAATCCGGAAAAAACAATCAATAAAAGTAATCCAAGAAAAAACTGGGGCATACTGTAACATACATAACAAATCCCATCAACCAGATGTTTAAGAATTTTACACTTTGTGTATGTTCTAAAAAGCGCCAGGATCAATGCGAAGGAAATCGTAAACAAAAGGGCAAAAATACTTAACTCCAGAGATGCGGGAAGCCGGGAGAAAAAGAGCTTACGTACCTCTTGGCTCATGCTATAGGAATATCCCCAATTACCCTTGAAAAGATCACGGATATAAATGCCATATTGTATCAGGATAGGCTTGTCCAGTCCCATTTCCCGGGTTAAATGTTCTCTCGCTTGTTCTGTTGCGAAAGGTCCCAGTACCAGTCCTACCGGATCGCCGGGAGCAAGCCGGAGCAAAACAAAAGAAAGTATGGACGCCCCGAAGATGGAAAATAACGCCATGGAAAGACGGGTGAAATTTTTTCTAATCATGCTATATATTCTTCCGGGTAATAAAATTGCTCAGGGAATCGGAAAAAATATTGGCGCCCGCGACGGCAATAAATAATCCCAAACCCGGCCATAACGCTATCCACCATCCGCCGTTCAAGATGTAGACCATCCCTTCGGAAATCATTGCTCCCCATTCAGGAGTCGGAATTTGAGCGCCCAATCCGACAAAGCCGAGGGCGCTTAAGGAAATGATCGTTGACCCAAAGACAGCGGCGGATTGGATGAGCATGGTCGGCGCCGTTTGAGGAATAATATGCCGGATAAAAATATAAACCGAAGAAAACCCCAATAATCCGGCGGCAGTTACAAATTGCCGGGATTCAATCTGTAAAACTTCACTGCGCATGAGCCGCGCATACACCGGGATACATCCCAAAGCAATACCGGCAACGGCGCTTTTAAGACTGGGACCGAGGCAGATTGAAACGGCCATGGCAAGAATTAACTGCGGAAAGGCTAAAAAAATATCAAGGAGCCGCATAATCGACACATCGACAATACCACGAAAATGGGCCGCCAGAATTCCCAGAATATTTCCGATTATTCCTGACACAAACACGACGATAAGGCCGCTTAAAAGCGATATACGAGCCCCATGGATAAAACGGGAAAATATGTCCCGCCCGCTGCCATCGGTACCCATGGGATGATCCATTGATGGAGCTGAAAGACGGCCCGCTAAATCTGTCTTTAACGGGTCCGCCTTCCACAAAAATGATCCCCATCCGGCCAAAGACACCAGAAGAAAGAAAAAACACAGGGGAACAAAAAATTCCCGGCGGCATAACAGTATGCTATGACATGGCCGGGATTCCTTTTTCGTCATTAACGGCCCCAAAGATGAATTAGCAGATCGTTTTGTCCATGAACAAAATATTGGATATCCTTTTTCAGGACAGCAGTGTAATTTTGCGCATAGGCCACCACTCGGGGAGAATCGGCCACCCATAGTTTTGTGATCTCGTCCCAAATAAGTCGGCGCTTTTCATCTGAGGGCTCATCCGCCGCTTCTCGTACAAGCCGTTCAACTTCCGGGTTTTTATAGTTACTTTGATTGAAGGGACTGTCGCTTATTATATCATAGGCGCTCAACCAACCCGGAGTCGGAATAGAGGGACCGTCAAAACGAACCAGCAGCCATTTCTTTTCCGGCGCGCCTACTGCCTGTTGATATTCCGCGGCGGAAAGCTGCTTAATAGTAAGCTCAACCCCAAGTTCCTTCCAGGTATCCTGTAGGGAAATGGCAATCTGCCGTTGATCATTAACCCCTTCCCGGATGTAAATGTCCGCGGCGACAGGTCCCGTAACTCCCGATTCCGCCAATAATTGTTTAGCCCGGCCAATGTCATAGGGACGGGGAGATGAGAGAGCCTCATTATACGCCGCAAAGGCCGGCGGAAAAGGACCGTAATACGCCTGTCCGTACCCCAGAGCAATGTTTTCCACCAACTGTTCCTGTGGAGTTGCATAGGTGAGGGCTTCGCGAAACCGGGGATTATCAAAGGGAGGAAAGGCATTCGGCAAACTTACCAGTTCCCATGTAGCAGCAGGAATTGAAACAATTTTTAGATTTGAATCGTTTTTCAAACTTGCCACAGACTGGTTGGAAAGTCCAAGGGTAATATCCGCCTGACCATTTTTTGCGCGCAATAACAAGGTGGCGTCATCGGGGATAAAATTAATGGCCACCAGTGAATGACGCGGGGCCTCACCCCAAAAGTTTGGATTTGCCCTTAGGGTTAAAGATGTTCCCGGTTCGTAGGATTCAAGAACATAGGCGCCTCCGCCCGCAAAATTGCCGGCAAGCCATCTGTTTTGTTCTTCCGGCGTGGCGCCGTTTTTTTCTACAACCGTCCGATCAATAACAGCCGTTCCCACGGAAGTCAGCGCTGAAAGATAGTCCGGCGCCCTGCTTGAAAGGTTGACCACAACCGTATATTGATCCGGGGTTTCAATTGATGTAACCGTGGAACCGCCGCTGATAAAATATGCCCCGGTTATCCCGGCGGCAAAAGCCCGTTCCCACGACCACTTTACCGCCGCTGAGTCAATGGGGCTGCCGCCGGGAAACTGTACGTTTTTCCTTAAATGAAAGGTGTATTGCTTTCCATCGGGAGAAACATCCCATGATTCGGCAAGATAAGGGACTATTTCTGCGGCATTCACCTGTCCCGCATCGGAAGGCAGCCCCTGCTTAATTCCGTGTTTGGTCAAGGTCGGATAGAACGATGACAATAACCCTAGGTCTTCCAGCGATGCAATTGCCGCCGGATCCAATGAAGCTGGGGCGGTTGCAATATCAATGGTAAGAAGACTTTGTTCCTGCGAATTCTCCGGGTTTTTTGAACAGCCGAAAAAAAGTAAAATCAGGGCAGCTATAAAACCAAAGGTAACTTTTGACATTTTTTCCATAAAATACCTCCTGAAAAATCGTTATTTAGTACTATTTCATCATTAAAAAATAATGTCAAGTATTTTAATAGGAATACTAGGATAAATGTTGACGGGGGATTATAATTTTGATATATTAACACTTCAAAGAGGACTTTATGGGTGTTTATTGCCGGATGATTGCCGATGGGGTGATCTTGGAGCAACTTAGGGGATTAAAAAGAATCCTTATTATTATCTGTCCCGGCTGCGCCTGTGAAAGCTTGTCCTACGACAAACAATTGCCCAATCGTTCATTAATAGAAGGCAAAGGGTTTGAGCACATAGCCATAGCAGTACACAAAGAGCGGGACAGGCTTGCCGCCCTGTGTACCGCGATGGATATTACCGTTGACTCAATGACCGT
>JAISQR010000353.1 GCA_031274035.1 Treponema sp.
GGGGGAGGCAGAGCATTATTCTTGACCCAAACTTAAGAACGAAGAAATTTTACCGCAAAGGCACCCAGGGGTTCCGGGGCACATCAGACCTATGGTCTGCGTGCACAAAGGGAAGAAGAATTGGAGGGCAACCCTCAGGACTCCGTCCTTCCTTTGTGTTCGCGAACCATCGAACCATCGAACCGAAGGTTCGCGGTTCGCGGTTCGATGTGTACTTAGCGGTTAAAATTCTTCAAATTTGGGTATTTTCACGGTACTTGGAAGTAGTGTACTTTCCTTTTTCGCGTCTTTTCGTGCCTTTAGCGGTTGAATTTCTTAAAAGTAAAACCGCTGATAGGCAGGCTCTCTGTTCTTACCCTTGTTTAATGTAAGTTTTCTAATCTTTTAACACTTGCAAGGTAGTAATCTTTTTCCATTTCTATACCTATGAATTTTCTATTGTTTTCCAGCGCGGCAACCCCGGTTGAACCTACCCCCATAAACGGATCCAGTATGGTATCACCCTCATTGGAAGCTATGTTTAATAGGTGGGATAGTAATTTTACAGGCTTTTGCGCCGGATGATTAGGTTCTTTTAATCTTTCGGGAGGCATACAAATTGGCGATTCAAAAAAGTTATGCATTTCATTTTGTTTTCCAAAATTCCATGTATGACCTTTATTCCACATACATACGATAAGCTCGCAGCTATTCAAAAAACCGGCTTTTCTAAATTTAGGGACAGGATTAGATTTATGCCAAACAAAAAACTGAAAAGTATCAAATAACGGATCGAAAGTTTCATGCCATTTTCCAATTAAGTTGTAACTGCAAAAAGCCATTATATTGCCCGTGGGCTTCAATATTCGAATAAATTCGTCTTTTAATTTTGCGGGGTCAAAGTCTCTGCGGTCCCATTCCGCTAAATCATTATTTATTTCTTTTCTCCAGGTAAATTTCATATTACCTGTTGAATAACCGCCCAAATTATACGGCGGATCAGTTAATATTAAATCAATACTGAAGTCCGGTATTTTTTTTATTTGGATAAAAGCATCTACGTTATATAAAAAATATTTATCCATGTTTTTAACCTCAAAAAATCCACACTCGCAACAGGCTGCTAGCAGCCTGTTGCGAGTGTATCACGTTTGCGTAGTGTGAACACGCCCTAAAACCGCTAAACAAACGCCCCCGCGTTCCCATAACCGATAGCGCAGGCTTTTTCTCCCCGGTAAGACGCCGAAACCGGCGCATCCTTCATAATTACGTTTATCCTACCTATGAACGGCTGTAGTTCGGCGCTTCCTGGGTAACGGTAATATCGTGGGGGTGGCTTTCCTTAAGGCCGGCCGCGGTAATACGGCAGAACTTGCGGTAGTTCCTGAGCTCTTCAATGTCGCGGCAGCCGCAGTAACCCATTCCTTTACGAAGGCCGGAGACAAGCTGGTACAGAAAATCCCTCAGTTCGCCCTTGTAAGGAACGCGGCCTTCTATGCCTTCGGGAACCGGCTCTTCGTCCTTGGACATCTGGTAGCGGTCCCCGCCGCCGTCGGCTATGGCCCCCATACTGCCCATGCCGCGGTATTCCTTGTATATCCTTCCGTCAAAGATGATCTGACTGCCCGGCGCTTCTTTAAGCCCCGCAAAGAGGTTGCCTATCATAACCGCGCTTGCACCCGCGCCTACGGCTTTGGTAATATCGCCTGAGAATTTAATGCCTCCGTCGGCAATAACCGGTATGCCGGACCTGGCCGCTTCCTCGGCACAGTCCCAGACCGCGGTAAACTGGGGCACGCCAATCCCCGCCACAATACGGGTAGTGCAGATTGATCCGGGGCCTATGCCTACCTTGACCGCGTCCGCGCCCGCGTCGATAAGCCTGCGCGCGCCTTCCTTTGTTGCCACATTTCCGCCTATTACAGGAATATCAAATTTTTTCTTGATGCCCTGTATCGCCTCCATTACATTTTTGGAATCACCGTGAGCGGTGTCAAGAACCACAAAATCGACCTTGGCGTTTTTAAGAAGGGGGATCCTTACCAGGTAATCCTGGGGAGAGACCGCAGCCCCTACAATCAGACGCCCGCTCTTATCGACAGCCGCCTGGGGGTAGAGGGCATTTTTTTCCATATCCTTTACCGTGATAAGGCCGGTCAGCCGTCCTTCGCCGTCCACCACCGGCAGCTTCTCAATGCGGTGCTTGTCGAATTTTTCCCGCGCGCTGGAAACCGAAGGTTCCCCCTGTTCCACCACAGGGTTCCGTGTCATTACCTCGGTTACCAAAAGGGAATCGTCGCCGCAGAACCGGAGGTCCCTGTTGGTGATTATCCCCAGAAGCCTGCCTTCAATATCCAGAACAGGCATGCCCGATACGTTAAAACGGTTCATCACCATCTTCACGTCCCGTACCAACGCATCCGCGCCTACGGTAATCGGCGCTTCAATCACCCAATTCAGGTAACGCTTCACCGCGGCAATCTGCCCGGCCTGTTTCTCGGGGCTTAGATTCCGGTGTATCACACCGGCGCCGCCTTCCAGGGCAATGGCGATGGCAAGATGCTCCTCGGTAACGGTATCCATAGCCGCCGAAATAATAGGCACATTCAACATGATATCGGCGCAGAGCAGGGTCTTAATCTTGCAATCCCTGGGCAGCACTTCGGAATAACCCGGCAATAAAAGCACATCATCATAGGAATAGGCTTCCGTAAACATATAATCCCCCTTAATAATATTTTTAACCCGAAACGGCGTACGAAAACACATCCCGCCCCACAAACTCCGAATACTCGAAGAGTACAGCATGCCCATTGATCGGGATTTTTTGCATATTCATGCGAAAAATCCACAAGCGCAACAGGCTGCTAGGAGTTTGTGGCGCTTTGCCCAAAAATCGTATAAATTTGCAATTTATTGCAAATTTATACTCTGCAAACTCCCAAAGGAGCCTCGTTAATCGGAATTTTTGCATGTTTATGCAAAAATTCACCAAAGTCCCACAGGCTCCTAGGCGCGCTCTTCCATAAGTTTCCGATATTTAGAGGCCAGTTCCCGCGCCTTTCTGACCGCCAGACCGCAGTAAAGTTCCGGTTTTTCAAAGAACGAAAGCACATTATCCGCGCTGTTAATCAGCCCCAGCCCAGCCATCCTATCGCCGATACGGAAAAGGATTTCCGGGTATCCGGCAAGGGCCTCGGCAAAACTAAGCCGTTCCTGTTCAGCCTTCAGCGTGATCTTCCGTATTACCTCGTGAGCATCGGAGACCCCGCTTTCGGCAAGCAGTATGTAGGCCGGTTCCGCAAGAACCCCGCCGGGAATGCCGGCGCCCCCTCTCAGGTTGGCAAGCAGCCTGTCCCTGTCCGCCCCCAACCCTTCTATAACCGAGGCCATGCGGCTAATTGCCAGACAAAAACCCGCGGCATAATCGGCGATAAAACGCTGGCTTGCCGAATTGGACAGGTCCCTCTGATGTTCGCTTATCTGATCCATAAAAAACGTTACAACCCTGGGTGAAAAAGCCTTCCAGAGACTTTTGACGTGTTCTGAATTCCAGGGGTTCCGCTTCTGCGGCATGGTTGACGATCCTACCTGATCCGCGGAAAAACCTTCTTTGATTTCCCCGATTTCGCTGCGTTGGAGGTTGCGCAGATCATCGGCCAGGTTGGCAATGATGCCGAAGGCCACGTTGAATTCCAGAAGCAGCCGGAGAAGGTATTCGGGCTCTACAAGCTGGGTAGAATGTTCGGATGCTTCAAGGCCAAGCTCGGCGAGGTAGACACGTTCAAGCTCCTCCGGGTCTTTGACTATCATGCTGGTTGCGTTATACGCGCCCGCCGCGCCCGCGAGTTTGCCTTTAAGCCGGACGGCAAGCCGTTCGATTTCAAGAATGGATTTACCCAGGCGTGATACGTACTCCGCCATTGCAAAGCCCAGGGTAATAGGTACGGCATGTTGACCGTGGGTACGGCCTACCTGGGGGGTCTCCGCTTCCCGTTCGGCAAAGACGCAGAGCAGCAGTTCCAGCCTTCTGAGCAGGGGCAGGACCACTTTACCGGTAAAGCCCTTCATGCGCCAGGAAAGGCCCGTATCAAGAATATCTACACTTGTCGCGCCCAGGTGAACCAAGGGTGCGGCTTCGGGGGGTGCCTTCCGTTTAATCACATTCACCAGAGCGCGGATATTATGACGGGTCTTTTCTTCTTCGGCGTAGACCTCCGCCGGGTCTACCTTGTCTGCAAGCCCTTCCAGCCGGGTACTGAGATCTTCTGTCAACATGCCGCGTACCTTGAGATGCGCCGTAACCAGGGCGATCTCCGCCTTAACGCAGGCGGCGACCGAAGCCTCCTCGGAGAGCCAGGGAACCATGTCTTCGTATAGTTGATGCTCTGAAATTGAATACCGATGATCGATAGGGGATATATTGCGGAAAACAACTCGTTCTTCCATATTAAATTATGGCATATTTGCCGGGGCCTGTCAAGGGGGCGCGGCGCCTCATCCAGGGCGAGCGCATTAAAAATTCTTGAATTGGCTATAAAACTGGCCCGATATATGCTATGATAAAGCAACGTTGATTTTTTGTGAGGGAAACCATGGAAACAAGAACCATAGCGCCG
>JAISQR010000586.1 GCA_031274035.1 Treponema sp.
GTTTCCGTGAATTTCGACCTTTTTCTGAAATCCTAAGTCTTTATAATACAATGACTTACGAAAGACTAGAAATGTCAAATTTGCAAAAAAGTCCCTTTTCGGAGGGGACTCAAAAGTAAAACTGCTGAGCGGGAGGCAGTTCATTGACAATGCCTATGCAATTCAGGATAATCGGAATAAGCAAGTCTGATATATACAAGGAATATAGGTTTATGAAAATAGGCAAAAGGCTTATTATTATGACACTCATCCTGAATCTTGTCGGGATCGGCGCTTTGACGGGAATTATTCTGAACCTTGCGCAAAAGCAGATAAGCGGCCTTATATACAATGAAATTACCAATCTGGCTAATGAAAACGCCAATGATATTCAGATATGGCTGGAACTCTATCTGGACGCGGTGCGGACGGTCGGCCAGGTTATGTCAAAATATGAGGAAATTGACCAGGCCGAAAGGCGCCCCCTCTTTAACATGATGGTCAGGGCCATGGTGGAGGAAAATCCCGAAATTATCGCCGCCTCAAGCGCCTGGGAGCCCAACGCTCTGGACGGGCTCGACGCCGAATTTGTGAACACCCCGGGAACGGACCACACCGGAAGGTTTATCCCCTACTGGTTCAGGACCGCCTCCGGTATCATCCTGGAGCATCTGGTGGACTATGAGACCCCCGGAGCGGGGGATTATTACCTGATACCGAAAAGAACGGGCAATGAAACCCTGGACGAACCCTATATCTATAAAGTTGAGGGCCGAGAGATTCTTATGACCACCGTAACCATGCCGATCAAGAACAAGGGCCGTTTTGTAGGGGCCATGAATATCGATCTTGATATGGTTACTATTCAACGGCTTGTGGAAAAAATAAAACCCTATGAGGGGGCAGTCGCGGCGGTTTATAGCAACGGGGGCCTGGTGGCCAGTCATTTTGACGCCGGCCGGATTGGAAAAACCATGGCGGAAGCGGAGCGGGATGTGGCCGGCCCCTATCTGCGGGATTTGACCGAAGCCGTACAAAAGGGCCAATCCTTTACCTTTACCAATTATGTGCCCCAGTTAAATGAGACCATGTTTTTTGTCGCCGTTCCCTTTACCATGGGAAACACCACGACCCCCTGGTCGCTGATGCTGGGTATCCCCACAAAGATTATCTCCGCGCCCATCTACCGTATGCTTTTGGCGGGCGTCGTTATCGGGCTCGTTATGCTTCTCCTGATTTCGGCGGGGGGCTTTTTAATGGCCCGGTCCATCAGCAGCCCTCTCAAGGGAATGGTTCTGGTCTTAAACGACATTGGGGAAGGGGATCTTACTAAGCGTATGGAAGCCCGGAGCAGGGACGAGATCGGGGACATGACCCGATCTTTTAACAGTACCCTGGATAAAATACGGAGCCTTGTTTTGATGATTCGGGAAAAAGCCTTCTCCCTCTCCCAAACAGGGACGGAACTTTCCACCAACATGAGCGCCACCGCCACGGCGGTTAACGAAATTACCGCCAATATTCAGAGCCTAAAAAACCAGGTTGGCAATCAAAATACCGGGGTAGGGGATTCCGGCAGGGCCATGGAAAGGATAAGCGCCAATATAGTCGATCTTAATACCCAGATCGATAAACAGGCGGAAAGCGTCGCCCAATCCTCCTCGGCCATTGAGGAGATGCTTGCCAATATTCAGTCTGTTACTACTACCCTAGTCAAAAACGCCGGTAATGTCCGTAATCTGGCGGAGGCTTCGGAAATAGGCCGCGCAGGCTTGCAGCAAGTGGCGGCGGATATTCAGGAGATCGCCCGGGAGTCCGAGGGCCTTTTGGAGATCAACGCGGTGATACAAAACATAGCAAGTCAGACGAATCTCCTCTCCATGAACGCCGCCATCGAAGCGGCCCACGCCGGGGAAGCGGGAAAGGGTTTCGCGGTAGTCGCCGACGAGATCCGCAAACTTGCCGAATCCTCAAGCGGGCAGTCCAAGACCATCGGCGGGGTGCTGAAAAAGATCAAGGATTCCATCGACAAAATTACCCGCTCCACCAACGGGGTGCTTGATAAATTCGAAGCTATTGATTCGGGGGTAAAGACGGTTTCGGATCAGGAAGAAAATATACGGAACGCCATGGAAGAACATGGTCAGGGGAGCCAGCGGATCCTTGAAGCGGTGGGCCGCCTTAACGAAATAACCGGCGGAGTTAAGGGGAGTTCCGAGGAGATGAATTCCGGCAGCAGGGAAGTTATCGAGACAAGCCGGACCCTGGAATCCATTACCCAGGAAATCAACAACGGCGTGAACGAGATGGCCGCCGGCGCGGATCAGATCAACGGCGCGGTAAACCAGGTAAACGAAATCAGCGGCCGGAACAAGAGCGACATTGACGAACTCATTCGGGAAGTCGATAAATTTAAGATTGGATGAAACTCTTTTGGAATTGCGGTTCTGAAGACAGCTTTGGTTACAAGCAGCTTTTGGTGAATGGATAGATAAGCCATTGCCGGAACACGCCTTCAAAGACGGATTGCAGTATTTTCTGCGCTACGCCTCATGTTCGTTTGTTAGAGAACCTTGTACCATCATCAGAGAGACGGCTTGATATACTGTTTGTCATTCCCTTTACCATACTTTATACTTATCAACGATCAAAATTCTTCAAATCCTGCTGATTTCTCAAAATGGCATATCCTGAAAAGGCATGGAAAGCGCCTCCATCCTACTAAAACAGCACGGCGTCGGCCCCGCTCCAAATACCCGCGAACTGGCGGACGGATTTGTCCAAGCATCTTTCACAGTGCGGGGCCCAAAAAATCTCATTGTATAAATAAAATTATAGGCCCCGTAAAGGCTGTAGTTATCAATTAAACCTACAAGGTACTGGTGTTCTGTCTTATACAAATGGCATAATATAGGATGTATATAATTCTTTATGACAAATTTATGCGCAAAGCCCCATCGGACACGAAGTGTCCGCGGCTGCTAGGAGTTTGTTGCGCTTCGCGCATAAAATAGTATAAATATTCATATTTATGAATGCGAACCGAAGGTTCGATTATACCTTGCAAACTCCGAATACTCGAAGAGTACAGCATGCCCATTGATCGGGGACATTTCTATTGGTCTCCGACAAATTTGTTTATAAATATTGACATAAAATTTTAAACGTGTATATAATCAACAACCTTGCCCTTCAGTGCGAGGTTGTTGGCGGACTAAAGTCTGACTCATAAGGTGGTTGCACGGAGGGGGTAATACCTTTTAGCGCCCTAAACCATTAAACCCCTTCGGCGCGAACAAAAAATTATCCCAACGGAAGACGGTGATATAAAAGAATATATTTTTAGCGGAATTTATATGGTTTCAGGGGAGGTTTTTATGTATAAGAAACTGCTTGCTTCGTCCTTATTGCAGTTGCTGATCGTCGTGGGTATTCAATCCCAGACGGTCTCGTTTGGTACGGAAATAAACCCCGATGGGAAAAGCCTGACCATTACGGGGTTTAAAGGAAGCGCGTCTGAAATCACCGTTCCTCAAACCATTGACGGCCTTCCTGTTACGGCAATAGGCGATGACGCATTTGATAACAAAGGTTTGACCAGCCTTGTTTTACCGGAAGGGCTTGAAACGATAGGTTTTTTTTCATTTACCAGCAACAAGTTGGCTTCTTTAACTATTCCAAGTACGGTAACAAAAATAGTAGGCGCCTTTTCAAATAACATGCTAGAAAGCGTTGTTTTTCCTGATAATCTAATCGAGATTGGTACTATCTCATTTCAGGCCAATAAACTGACCGCCGTTACGCTTCCCGCAAAACTGGAAAAAATAGGACAGTTGGCGTTTGCGTCAAATCAATTAACGGAAATAGTAATTCCCGACAGTGTACATACAATCGACTCCGGCGCTTTTGCGGACAATGGGTTGAGAAGCATTGTTCTTCCCGGCTCCATTAAAGAATTGTATACGAATATTTTTATAGATAACTATTTAACCAGCCTTGTTGTTCCCGATTCCGTTACCGATATTCGGGGAGGATTTTGGCAGGGCGGCAACAAAATAACAACAGTTACCATCGGCGAAAATGTTAATTTTGAATTTGATAATGATCCGATAGACGCGTTATTTTATGATTGTTACACCGGTAACGGGAGACAGAAAGGGACGTATGTCTTCGACGGCGGGAAGTGGACAAAGAATTAAAGTACGGTTCGTGGTTAATCTTCCAGTCTGCCTGTAATGCCTCACCATAAAATTCTAACCCTACGAAGCCTTAACAGCGGACGCGGGACTAGGAGTTTGTTGCGCTTCGCGCATAAAATGGTATAAATATTCATAAACATGAATGCGAACCGGAGGTTCGATTATACCTTGCAAACTCCCAAAGGAGCCCCATTAATCGGAATTTTTGCATGAATATGCAAAAATTCACCAAAGTCCCACAGGCTCCTAGAACGGCGGGTCAATTCCGCCTTAACCTTCTCCGGCAGCGTCCCGTACGCATTGAACCATACCATGCGTTCCAAATGAACTTGTCAACAGCGTGTGTAAAGGAAAAGGACGTTAAAAATCGCTGTAGCGGTACCACTTGAGCTTAAGATCATTGACGGTCTTTAAAACATATTCCAGCCTTGCAGGACTTATACCCCAGTTGGCCGTGTCCGAAATGGTATGCGTAGTAAGGGGAACCACCGCGTCCCCGCTCAGAAATTTGGCGGTACGGAGCACAATATTGATCATTGCGGTAAAATCCTCTTCTTTTTTAAAAAGCAGGTTGTCTATTGCCTTTGAAGAGATATAGCCCTGCTTAATGTCGGAAGGATGATATATACGGAAGGTAGTGCCGTATCCTCTTAGAATTGTAAAGGAGGAGGACAGCATCTCATTCATCCAGGGTTCAAAAAGGCCGAAGGGATAGGCAAAGGATAAGAGCGGTATACCGTTCTTCCTAAAACCGTCCACCGCGGAAAGGGTCTCGGTCAGAAATTCATCAAGCGGAATTTTCGGCAGGTTGAGGTGGTGTAGGGTATGGTAGCCGACCTCGTGCCCCCGGCTCTGGGCCCTGCCGCAGAAATCGCTATACTCGCCCTGCACAAAAAAAGTAACCTTGGCGTTGTATTTATCAAAGAGATCGAAATAGCTTTCCCATACATCTATAAAATCATCGTCAAAGCCCAGCAGTACACCCGCGTCATCTTCCCCTATTTTCCAGATAAAAGAATCTCTTGACATGGCTCCTGTTTTGATGTTGGTAACAGAAAAATCAACCCGCATCCCGGCATCGCCCATAAACCACGCATTTTCCAGATCGTACACAGCCTCAAAGATATCGGCGCCCTCCTCGATCCTCGCGCTTACCGTAACCTTGGAATTTTCACTAAGCTCGAATTGCTTTTCTATGCCGCTATTCGCCTTGATACGTTCTACAATACGGTCCATCTGCGGCCTTTCAGGAGGGGCGGCAGGCGGCTCAACACGGATAGGCTCACTAAGAGCAGGTTCAACACGGGTAGGCTCACTAAGGGCAGGTTCAACACGAGCAGGCTCGCCGGAATCGGGCGGACTCCGTTCCTCTGGTACGGTTGGCGTTTGCGGCGGTAACTGCTCCGGCGCCCGCGGCCCTTCTTCGGGCCTTTCAACTGGTACGGCCGGCGGTTCGCTTTTAAGAACCGTTACCCCAACCGTACAGGAAATCATAAAAATCCCGATAAACACCCATGCAATAATTGCCTTTACCATAGTTCCCCGCGTCCAAAAAAATAAAAAATGGAATATGCTTTTTATCAGCATAACTATTCTCTGTAAAAAACTAACCCGCATCACGACAGAATTTCCGATCCTCCTCTACCAATATACCATAAAAATTATTATATATGGAAGTATGATACTCGCCGGCAATTTTACGTTTAAGAAATTCAACCGCTAAAGGCACAAAAAAATACGAAGGTTTTGGTGAGAAAACACTCTTTTTCCCCGCCTTTGCGCCCCTTTGCGGTCGTTTTCTTTTCGTGTTTTTCACGGTTAAAAATAAAACCGCTGCCTGAGTAGTTGCAGTATTTTTCCTCCTTTCAATATTGCTAATGATATGTTATACTTGTAAATGCAGCGCCAAATTTTGGATATTTTCGGAATATTCGCCGCCCATAGGTACGGCGCGGTCTTGGGGACACGGCTGCCTTCAATGGCAAACGCAAAGACTTAACAGGAGCTTACAATGTTAGATTTAGACGCAGCGATAGAACTTGCGGAACAGCAGGAGCAGATTCTACAGTTTCCGCATTTTTCAAGAAAGGATGCTTGGGAATTGGGGAAGATACTGGTGAACCATATACTGGAGCGGAACCTAGTACTTTCGGTAAGCATCCGGCTGACAAGCGGCCTTGTTCTTTTTCAGTATCTTACGGAAGGGACTACCGCAAATAATGAAAGCTGGATGACCCGTAAATTCAATGTGGTCCGCGAGCTTGAAACCAGCAGTCTGCTCAATATGCTTAGATTAAAAAAGCGGAATCAGAGCTTGGAGAACAAGGGCCTTGACCCGAAATTCTATGCCATGAGCGGCGGGGCTTTCCCGATCCGCTTGAAGGGCAGCGGTCTCATAGGCGCGGTTGCGGCGTCGGGCCTGCCCCATCTTGCCGATCATGATGCCATCATCAGCGCCATAGGCCGTTTCCTGGGCATACAGAATTTCCCGCATATCCCTCTGGATGCGGGTGTGTAAAGGAGGAAAGTTATGAAAGCAGCGGTTATCTACTATTCCCTGGATGGGAATTGCGCCGTGATTGCGGAACAGGCGGCGTCTCGGCTCAAGGCCGATATATTCCGCGTGCGCCTTGCCGACACCAAAAAGCGGAAGGGCTTTGCCAAGATGTTCTGGGGCGGGCGTATGGTGGTGATGCATAAAAAACCTGAAATTCAAAGCCTGAGCATAAACATCGCCGCTTACGATCTCATCATCATAGGGACGCCTGTCTGGGCGGCTTCGCCCGCGCCGCCCCTGATGTCTTTTCTGGAAAAGACACGTATAAGCGGTAAGAAAATCGCCCTTTTCTGCTGCCATGCGGGCGGCAGGGGCGGGGCCCTCGATAAGCTCAAGGCAAACCTGCCTGAAGGAAATACCTTTATCAGTGAAATTGATTTTATAAACCCGTCAAAGGCTGACAGGAAAGAGATTACTGAAAAGGTAAACAATTGGATCAAAACGCTGAATTAATGAGCGGAATCAATCCGCCGTAATACCGCTACGATGAGGCGGTGATTGTTCCGCCGCCCACCACAGTCTCGCCGTCGTACAGGACGGCTGCCTGACCGGGGGTGATTGCCCGCTGGGCTTCGTCAAAGTCCACGCGGAGCGTGTCGGGGCCGGTCTGTTCGGCTACGGCCCACTGTTCATGCTGGAGGTAGCGTGTCTTTACCTTAACGCGCAGAGGCTTTTCTATTGAAGCGCAGGCTATCAGGTTGAGGCCGCCGGCAAAGAGGGTTTTGGAGTAAAGGCTCTCTTCCGGCCCCAGGGTAAGGGTATTGCGGGCAAGGGACTTGGCCTTTACATACAGAGGGCGGTTACAGGCCACGCCCACACCCCGGCGCTGGCCTATGGTATAACGGATAAGGCCGCGGTGCCTGCCGAGTATTTTTCCCTCAAGGTCGATGATATCCCCTTCCGCCGCTTTTCTTCCCGTGTACCGTTCAATAAAGGCGCCGTAATCCCCGTCGGGGACAAAGCATATATCCTGGCTTTCCCGCTTTCGGGCATTGCCCAGTTCCAGGCCGGCGGCAATTTCCCGCACCCTGTTTTTGGTAAAAGGCCCCAAGGGGAAACAGGTACGGCCAAGCTGTTCCTGCGTCAAACAGTAGAGTACATAGCTCTGATCTTTTTTCTGATCGACAGATTTCTTCAATAAATAGCGTCCGCTTGCCTTGTCCTTTTCTATCCGCGCATAATGACCGGTAACCAGGCAGTCAAAATCGATCTGCCTGGTGCGGAGGAGCAGCGCGTCAAACTTGATAGAACGGTTACAGTCTATGCAGGGATTAGGCGTAGCCCCGTCCTGGTAAATTTTTACAAAGCGGTCTATCACCTCCGCCTGAAAAGGCCCGGTAAAGTTGAGTATGTAGTGGGGCATACCCAGATGATTTGCCGCGGCGCGGGCGTCATTCACATCTTCCAGACTGCAACAACGGCTTCCGCCCGAGAACAGCTTGAGGGTAATGCCTATACACTCAAACCCCTGTTGCAGCATGAGCGCGGCGGCAACGGAACTGTCCACACCGCCTGACATGGCGATTACAGCCTTGTTCACGCCTGGTATTGAGCCATAAAAGCCTGAATGCGGGCCTCGCAGGAACGCATGGCCAGGATAGTTTTTTCGATAAGCGTATCAAGTTCCCAGCCCAGCATGGCCGCCCCGCGTTCGATAACATCGCGGGAACAACCGGCGGCAAAATTGGCGGTCTTGTATTTCTTCTTTACGGACTTTACTTCCATATCCATGACGCTTTTTGAAGGCCGTATAATGGCGGCAGCCCAGATAAGGCCGGTTAACTCGTCAGCGGCATAGAGCACCTTTTCCATACAGTGTTCCGGTTTTATATCCACCGTAAGAGCGTAACCATGACTTACAACCGCATGGATCAGAGCCTCCCCAGCCCCGCCCTTTCGCAGAAGATCCGGGGCTTTAAGGCAATGTTCCTGGGGGTACTGCTCAAAATCAATATCGTGGAGCAGGCCTACATTCCCCCAGAATTCCTCTTCGCCGCCGTAGCCCAATTCCCCGGCGTACCACTTCATCACCCCCTCCACCGTAAGGGCATGCTGAAGATGAAAAGGATCCTTATTGTACTGCTGCAAAAGTTCCCACGCCCGTGCGCGGGAAAAGGCAGCTTCCGAATGTTCCATGTTTTCCATACGGTTATTGTAGCGCGAAACCGGTAATACCTGCAAGACTAATACCGGTTATCAAATATCCGTGTAGACTTCTTTTCACTGCGGGGCAGTTCGCCCATACCGACCGCCACCGGATGCGGGGTAATGCCGATGTTCTGTTTGAACGCGGCTTCCACGGTCTTCTCAAGGGCCTTCATATCGGCCTTATCGGTCAGCGTTGTTTCAAAGAAAAGGTTTACAATGTCCCTGCCGTTAAGGTGATCTATCTGTATCTGATATTCGCTTGAAACATCCTGAATACCGCCAAGAAGTTCGTCTACCCTGCCTGGGTAGATCATAGCGCCCTTTACCTTGACCATATCATCGGAACGGCCTATAAGGGTGTCAATGCGCGGGTAGGGGCTGCCGCAGGGGCAGACGCCGCCGGCTTCCCGCGTCAGATCGTGGGTACGGTAACGGATAAGGGGGGAACCTTCTTTTTGCAGAGTCGTGATCACCAGTTCCCCAATTCCGCCTTCCTCCGCCTGTTCCCCTGTTTTGGGATCGATGATCTCGTAGTAAAGATAGTCGGTCCACATGTGCATGCCGCACTGGTATTTGCAGCTAATCCCTATACCCGGGCCGTAAATTTCGGTAAGGCCGTATATATCGTAAAGCTCCACCCCCAGCTCTCCGGCTATGCGCCGCCTCATCTTCTCGCCCCAGCGTTCGGACCCGATGACGCCTTTTTTAAGGCATATCTTCTCCCTAAGCCCGCGCTTTTCAATTTCTTCCGCAAGGAGCAGCGCGTAGGAACTTGTAGCGCAAAGTACCGTAGACCGGAGGTCCTCCATCATTTTAATCTGCTTGTCTGTATTTCCGGGCCCCATCGGTATAGTCATGGCCCCCAAACGTTCAGCGCCAAGCTGAAAGCCTATGCCCGCCGTCCAGAGCCCATAGCCTGGCGTAATGTGTATGCGATCCATGCTGGTAATACCGGCGGTCTGGTAACAACGGCAGAACATCAGCGCCCAGTCCTCAACATCTTTCCGGGTATAGGGGATGATAACCGGCGTCCCGGTGGTACCCGACGACGAATGAATACGCACCACCTTTTCCTCGTCGGCGGCCAGAAGCCCCAGGGGATAGGCGCCTCGCAGGTCCTCCTTTTCCGTAAAGGGAAGTTTTTCAAAATCATCCTTCGATTTAATATCTTCCGGGTTTATTCCCTTAAACCGCTTTCCATAAAAATTGCCGGTCATAGCATAGGCTATAGCCTTCTTAATCTGTTCGAGCATTTCATTATTCATATCCATACGATTACCCTCTTTTCGTTTCTGTATAACGATACAATAATACACGTAAGGGTGTCTGACACCCCTGCGGTCGTTCTATTGGTGTTGTATTGCCAGAAGCAGCCCAAACACGGCGTTGGGATTCGCCGACGCGGCGGTAAACGCCAGCTTATTAGGCTCATAACGGGCCTGGGAAGGGGGAATATAATCGGAGCCTACCGCCCCGGCGACCCGTTCGGGAAAGCTGCCCCGCTCCCCGGCGAACCGGTTTTGGATTGCCCCTATATCAAGCGCCCGCTTGGAATAGAGGACCGCGAGGTAATCGGTGCCCGGCCGGTCGTCAAGCTGTATCCAGTTAAATTCCCCCGGAAAGGCGATGACGTTCTCCGAATAGTCCAGCATGGGGGAAACGCCCTCCAGGGGGAAAATCCGGGTTGGCGGCGCGCCGGTCTCATCGGCGGCAAAGGCATAGACGTAGGCGGGTTTCCGGTTGCCCAGCAGGTAACGGAACCTTGTCCCGGAACGGTAAGCGTTGAGGGTTTTGTAATAGCCGTTCTGAAACGTAACGGACATTCCCTCCCCGCCGCGGACTTCTATCTGGGCGGAACCGGAGAATTCCACCGTGTTCTGATACAGCCCAAGATTCTCGGATATATCGTAAGCGCCGCGGACAAAATCGGTAAAGACCGTATAGGGAATCCAGACGTACCCGCCGCTGCCCCATTTGGTTCCCCAACT
>JAISQR010000531.1 GCA_031274035.1 Treponema sp.
CATGAATATGCAAAAAATCCCGATCAATGGGCATGCTTTCGGAGTTTGCAAGGTATAAATATTCATAAATATGAATATTTATACTATTTTATGCGCGAAGCGCAACAAACTCCTAGGAGCAAGCCCCTTTCAGGCGGCCCCTCCGTTCCGCCGATAGCGCCGCGGTAGCGGCGGCGCTATCCCCGCATCAGTCCTGCGTAGTTACGTTTTTTTCAATATTTGATTGTATGAAGGTTTGTAATAAATCATCCTGCGTGGTACTATATTAAGTAAGGTATCAATAATGACGCACAATTTATTGAAAGTATTCTGTCTTATCCTCCTGCTTTTTGCCGCGGAAATGCGGCTTGCCGCCGCGGAAATTTCCGTCCCCCGTTTGGAATTTGCCTCGCGCGGGGCTGTCGAGAACGGAGAATTTGTCCTTTCTTCCAACCTTGCCGCGGATATTGCCTTGAATGGAGGCTATAAATACGGCGTTCTTTTGGGTTTTTCCTTGGAAGCCGGCAATTTAGGCAAGGCTTTAGCATACAAGAACTTCCAGTTTGGGTATTTACCGGCCGGCAGTTCTGTTTCCGATACGGAGTACAACAGCCTTATTGACCAACTTAACGACCGTATGAACAATCAGGCGGTTCTTTCTTTCCGCGTTGCCGAGGCTGCAATCAGAAACATCTTTCAACTGCCCCTGGATATTTCCTATTTTATCGGTATCGGCGATTCCTTCTGTTCAGGCAGTGAATTTACCGAACGTTTCGGTACAACGCCTATAGCTTCCAGTTTTCAGGGTTTTTTCTACTTTCCAAAGGGAATAGGCGGTAATATTTCACATCAGTATGATGGTATACACGGGGTAAGGGGTACGGGCCTTTCTTTAAGCTGGAATTTAGGCGAATCGGCGGCCTCTCAGCTTTATCTGTACCAGGATTTTTCTTTTCTGAACGATGTAATCGCCCCAAGCGCCGCCGCGTCGGATTCGGCCCATTATTCCGGCGATCTGCGCTTCCTCATCAACCAGGAAAAGGTCAAGCTGGAAGGTTTTATGGGGATTACCACAACTCAAAGCCTGCAAAACAGTCTGAGAGGGGGCGTTATGGCATGGTTCTCGTCCGGCAGAGGAGCGGATTTTTTCCTGCAATGCGGCATCCCCGATTGGGAGACCGATACCGGTATCAGCATTGACAACCTCTATTTTCTTATAGAACCGCGGCTTAAATTCAAACTCTTCTCCCTGTATGTTACATTCTTCTATCATCCCTTTGAGTATCTTCATATAAAGACATTAGAAGAACGCGGAAAAGCCGATATTAATGTAAAGTTGTTTATGGGGGACATTGCTTCTTCTCGTTTTGAGGGGGGCCTGGAGACAACTATGGGACTGAATATAAACGGCCTTCAGGATTTTGCCCTTTATGCCGCCCCTTTTATAAGCCTTATAAGCGACGGCCTGCGCTGGGATGCTAAAATCAGGGTAAACCCGCTTGAGTTGAACGCCAATTTAGAGCGGGCTTTTGACTTTTTTATCGGAATACGGACGGCCTATTAACATGAAACATATTCAGAGAGTTTTGATAATTCTGCTGGCGGTTCTCCCCGCCTTTCTCGGCGCTATGGATCTGAGGGTTGAGGGAGGCGCCGGAAACCTGCGTTTCGGCCCTGATGGAACCGCGGCCCTGGGGCCTGCCGGAAAGGCGTTTGAACCTTTTATCAATATAGGCGGCCTTATCCAGTTAGATGGAAACTACGGCGATCACTTTATCTACCGCGCCGGTTTAGAACGCGACGGCGTGCTTAATAACCGCATAATCACGGCGGCAGGCTTCGATTTGGACTATGTCGGACTGGATTTGGGTCCCTTTGTCGGTATCTTTAACACCGAAGAATGCCTGATGAACCCGGGTATCGCGGCTTCTTTCCGGTTTAACATACCCGGGGTACTGTTCGCAGCCGCCGCCGCCGCGTCCACTATAGGCGGTTCCCTTCAAAGCCCTGGAGATTACAGCCAGGAACTGGGGGAATTCAGCCTGGGTTTCCAGATACCCCATATCATTTTCACCGCAAGCCTTACAACCAAGCGGTTTTCCTGGCAGCAAGACGCCGCTCTTCTGAACAGGGATGAACTTAACCGCTATAATCTGCTGATGGAGATATTTGCCAAAAATGTTCCCTATATGGTGCATATAAACATGGGCTATCAGAATCTAAAGCGCAGTTACATTACAAACAGTATTGACATGACCGGCGCCCCTCTTCTTGTCAACAATACGGTTAAGGATGAACTGAATGCTGTCTATGCCGGTTTTGAATTTGTCTATCAGATAAGCTCTTCACTCAAGATATTCCTGGGCGTGGAATCGCCGGTTTACGCATGGGGCGGGACTCCCCTCAAAAGCCCCGCTAAAGACTCCTTTATCTTCAATGCCGGCGGCGGACTGGTACTGACCTGGGAATGAACAATGACGCGCGGTAACCGCCGGACAACAAACCTTCAATCCTGACAGACAAATGATACGCTTCCCAAGTGTATCTGGACTGATTTTAGCAGCAGCTTAACCCCCTTATTGGGTTCTACTTTGCGCCGCATAGGGAGCCTGGTCTCAAGGCCCAGGGCGGGGATGATCACCGTTTGATCCCTTCCCTTTGTATCCAGGACTATACCGTCCCAAACCGAGTCGATTTTACCGCTCAGATAGACCGCGGTCCAGTGTGCGCGGGAAGCCCGTTCGGCGCGGATAGCGGCGGAAGCGGCATTGTCGGCGGCGTTCAGACGGAGAAAAACCTCTTCTTCGGTGAGCGGTTCAGCGCCCCGCAGAAAGGCGCGTATCTGCTGATGAGCCAAGAGATCGGTATAGCGGCGCAGAGGGCTTGTAACCTGGGTGTATTCATCAAGGCCAAGGCCCCAATGTATACCCGGTTTTACGGAAAGCGAGCGGGGCCGCATACTGCGGCGGAGCTGGTATGAGCCTGCCATACCGGGGAGTATGTCATCGGGAATTTCCCCCGCTTCCTGGCTGATAAAGGGAAAGGGAATACGGCGGGCAAGGGCCCATTGTGCGGCGCCCTCCCCCGCCAGCACCATACATTCCCTGACAACCGCGGAAGACAGGTACGGCATGACTGGGCTTACCGCCACCTCCCCATTGGCAACCGAAATATGGGTTTCCGGCAATTCGATGGATACTACCGCTCCGGAATTAAGGCGGCGCTCTTCATTCTGCCGCGCCCAGCTAAAAAGCCTCCGTAACATGAGGGAGATACGCTCAATCTCAGCATGTCCCAAACCGTCGAGGTACGGCGTACTGCCGGACAAAGCCTCGGATTCGTCCCGGCTGCCGGCCAAACGGTCGGCAGCTTCATAGCTTAGGCGGGTAATCTTTACCCATGAACGGACGATCCCGGTCTCCGCGATAGAAAAATCCGGTTTCAAGATTATCTTGAAGGACAGGGCCGGTGAAACCTCCGTAAGCCCCAGGGCAAAGAGGGCAAGGCTCTCCTCCGCAAGCATACGGGAGGGGCCTTCCGGCAGGTAGAGGGTGGCCCCGCGGGACCGTGCTTCAAGATCGGCAGGGCTTCCCGGCACAACAGATGAAGCGGGATCCGCCACATGCACCCATAAGACGGGAGGCCCCCCTGTACCGGCTTCTTCCAGCGAAACCGCGTCATCGGGATCGCCGCTCCAGGAATTGTCTATGGCAAGGGAACAGAGACTGGTTAGATCAACACGGTCCTCGTCCGGGGGGCCTTGAGGAATGATCCGGGCTGAAGAGACGGAAAGCCCCTGCCGTGCGGGATGGGGATTTACAAAGGCTGTCCAGACGCCGGCGGACATCAGCATCCGGTGGGCTTCTTCCGGTGTTTCGCTTAGGCCCAGCCCCCTCAGTGTACGGCTCTTATCGGTTTGACCATAAGCCAGAGCTTCGACATCCTGAAGGAAACGGCGGTCGTCGGGAAGCACCAGCTTTTTCTCCCTAAGCCGTTCAAGAAAAGCATCCCGCTCTCTAAGTTCCCGCTGCTTCTCCGCCCTCCGCTTTTCCTCAAGGGCAAGCTCTTCCGCCGGCCTCGGCTTGACCGCGTGGATAGTACCGCTAAAGTAAAGGCCGTCGGCAAGCAGCAGGCAAGCGGCCCAGGCTGCCCGCGGGCTGTATTCGCCGTAGACCAACTCGGCCAGTTCTTGCAACTTGACTGCCGTCCCGCTGCCGGAGAGAAGCTCCCAAGCGCCGCGTATATCCGTTTCTGAGATTATACTTCCGCCTTCAAGTTCCGAAAAATTCCGCACAGGACCGGGATGCAGCAATTCCACATCCTTTTCCCGCACCCTAAGCTGCTCCCCGCCCAATACGGTAATGCCTATCTTTTCCCCTACAGTATCCGCGGCCAAAGCCGGACGGTTTTTATAGAGTACAAGGCTTTTTTCTTTAATCATTACCGAAGTCTAGCATATAATGTTAGTATGTAAAAGGAGCGCAGGCCGTGTAAAGGCGGCGGTATTGGATGACGCTCAATTAAAAGCTCAAATATTTGATGAAGGTTTCTTCAAAATTTTTGTCATTGGCCAGTTCAACCTTATCCACCCTTTTTACCAACTCTATCATCTTTGGACGGAAACCGGCGTTCATAAGGAAGGCTATACCGCCTGTGAGGGAACTGTTGCCTACAAAAACAGCTTTTCCTGCAAACCCCCGTGGGAGAAGGCCGATGTTAATGAGGGTCGATTCTCTAAGGCGGCAGCCGAAGCCCCCCGCAATTTCTACCGAGTCAACATCGCCGGCCTTCATGCCGAAGCGGGACAGGAGCATTTGAATGCCGCAGCGTATAGCGCCCTTGGCAAGCTGTATCTGCCTAATGTCCTGCTGGGTAAGGTAAACTTCCGGTGTAATGAAAAAGGCGGGCTTTCCATCCTGCCGCCCCATGCGGGCGGCAAGGCTTTTTCTGTAGGCGCCCTCTTCCGGCGGAACAAAACGGCCGCTCTTCTCTATAACTCCCGTTCTAACGAGTTCCCCTGTAATGTCCAAAAGGCCGCTGCCGCAGATACCGGCTGGGCTTGCCGCGTCCTCCGCTCCTATGACCTCCCAAAAACAACCGTCCCGGTCAACGCGGAAAGATTCTATTGCCCCGCGGCTTGCCCTCATGCCGCAGCTTATGTTCATTCCCTCAAAGGCAGGGCCGGCCGCGGTAGAAGCGGCGGCCAGAAGGCCGTCCCTGGCAAGAACCATCTCTCCATTGGTACCTATGTCGATGAACAGGACGGCCCCCTTCTTTTCGGCAAGCCCCGACGCAAGGATGCCGGAGCTAATATCCGCGCCTACATAAGCGCAGATAATAGGCGGCAGCCATATAAGGCCGAAGGGCGCAATACCGAGGGCCTCCGCGGATACATGGGAACCCCCAAAGAGTTTCGGCGTATAGGGAAACTGTCCCAAGGAAACCGGATCGACCCCGCAGGCCAGATGCAGCATAGCGGTGTTGCCCGAATACACCGCCTCGTAGATACGGTCCCGTTTTACCCCGTGCGCCGCTGTTAGTGAGGCGATCATGGTTTCAAGCGCGTCCAAAAAAGCCCGCGTCAAGGTTTTAAGGCCGCCCTCTTTAGATGAGGCAAAGCGTATACGTCCAAGCACATCCTGGGCATAGGCGGCTTGGGGGTTCAACGCCGATTCCGAGGCAAGGGTTCTGCCCGTCCTTAGATCGACAAGGGCCGTAACAATCGTGGTTGTTCCTATATCTACCGCAAGCCCGTAACATTCGGCGCTGGTATCGCCCGTTTCTGTGCCGAGGACCTTGCCGCCGCCCAGGATTTCGGTTCTGCCGCCCCTGAATTGTTTGCTGATGAAGGGCTGTTTTTCGTAGATAAAATTACCGCCGGCGGTCAGGATCCTAAGCCCCCGGTTTTCACCGGCATAATCTTTTACCTGTACTTCAATGTCCCCGCCGGCCGGATACTGACATGCAAGAACATAGCCGTTCTTTTGATCCGCCCTGGACAGCGTATGATTATACCGGCAGGCCGCCTTGTCCCGCGGCGGAGGGCTGACCCTGACCCCGCATTTGCCGCAGGAACCTATCGCGCCGCAGGGGGATTCAATCCTTACCCCCGCAAGCCGGGCCGCTTCAAGGATTGTAGCGCCCTCTTCAACAGAGATACTCTTATTTTCATTGATAAAAAAGACCTTAGGCATAAATTATCCCTTAACAGTTTCCGTAAAAGCCTTAATGTTTTCAAGGGGTATCGAAGTTGAAAGACTGCGGGCCGGCGCTCTGACGCGCGTTTCTCTGTAGATTTAGTTGAGGCCGCTGAAAATCGCGTCAGAACGCTTATCGTTGCTATAATTTCTTGTTTGTTACAGAGCCCCCACCAGATCAATGCCGGGCTTTAATGTTTTGGCGCCGGGCTTCCACTTGGCGGGGCAGACCTGGTCGCTGTGTTGGGCCACAAACTGGGATGCCTGTACTCGGCGGAGCAGTTCTTCCGCGTTACGCCCTACATTGCCGGCCATAACCTCATAAGCTACAATTTTACCTTCGGGATTTACAATGAAATCAGCGCGTTCGGCTATACCCTCAGCCTCATTCATCACTTCAAAGTCCCGGGCCAGTACACCGGTAGGATCGGCCAGCATGGGGTACTGTATCTTCTGAATGAGCTTGGAAATATCGTGCCATGCCTTATGGACGAAATGGGTGTCGCATGAAACCGAATAGATATCGCAGCCGGCGGCCTTGAAATCCTCGTACATACCCGCAAGGTCCTCCAGTTCTGTGGGGCAGACGAAGGTAAAATCCGCCGGATAGAAGAAAAACAGGCTCCACTTGCCGAGAATATCGGCTTTTGTAATAGTTACAAATGTATTGCCGTAGAGCGCCTGAACAGAAAAATCGCTGACTTCCTTTTGAATCATAGACATGTTATAATTCCTCCCTATTCTATATATCGTGTGATATTGGTTTGTATGACACTATCATACATTAAAATTTTTACTATTTCTAGGAGCCTGTGGGACTTTGGCAGCAATTTTACTTTTAAGAAATTCAACCGCGAAAGGCACGAAAAGACACGAAAAAGCCAAAGTACGCTGCTTCCAAGTACCGCGAAAGTACCCGAATTTTAAGAAATTTAACCACAAGGAGCACAAAGGTTTTTGTCAGAACGCTTCTTTCCTCCCTTCGTGTCCTTAGTGGTTGTTTTTCTTTTCGTGCATTTCGTGTTTTTCGTGGTTAAAAGTAAAACTGCTGGAAATGCCCCCTCCGGGTCAAGCAACGGCTGGGTTTGGGCGGTCCTTTTGAAGCCGAATTTGTCCTTGGCGTCCCGTAAGACCAGGAGCATGGTTTTTCGGCCCACGTTACATTCAAAAACACGTTTCTTGTCATTCATGCGTGAAGTAACATGATAGGCAGCCCCTTCAATGTATTCACGTTTTTTACGCATCCCTCCTGACGATTTATTACCCGTCATAGGTATATATCAAAAAAAGTGTCAATCGCCCTTTAAATTGATAAAAAAGGTGATTGACACCCCCGCGTTTACTAAAAGGCCCAGCCAACGCCGAAGTATATAATACCGGAAATTAATACGCCTTTACCAAGCCCCATGAGATCATCGGACTCTGAAGTGAGGATAAAGGGAACTTTTACGCCCGGGCTGATAAAAAAGCCGCCGGCTTTGCCGATATCAATCGTCCAGCCAAACCCGGGGGCAATGGTAAAACCGGAGAATGAATCCCAGACATCCCACTCATCAATCTTATTACCATAGATTGAATAGTTGTATTCCTCTCTCTTGTTCGTAAATAAACTATACCCCAAATCAAGTCCCGCAAAAAACCGCCGTCCCCAGGGATACCATCGCCCGCTTATGCCTATTCCGAAAATGGTATGACTCTTGCTAAAGTCGTCGTCCAGATAAGGCGTAGGCATATAGTTAAAGGACACATACCCGCCAACGGTAAAATAGGGGGTAATCACATATTCATACCTGGCGCCGCCTCCGCCGAAGAGTACTTCCGCGGAAGCAAAATGGGTCTGGGCGAAAACCCCGCCGCCGGTAAGCGCCGCAAGCGCCAAAGATAGAAAAATACGCTTTTTCATATTACGCTCCTTTCACAAACCGAAAGCGGTTCATTGCCTTATGCCTCTTGCCGGTACTGATGCCGGCGGCTGCCCTCCGGCAGACGGTTGCGCCGCGTTACTGCCGGCAGCCGGAGCGCCGCCATCGTTAAAATATACCGATGTCGTCGCGGTAGTGGTGGTAACGCCATCGGCTGTTACCGTTACGCTTCCGGTTTCCGTTAATGTGGCCGTATATTTAATGGCCAGCGCCGAACCATACCATGTGGTAATACGGCTGCCGGGAAACGAACTAACTTGAATCTTTTTATCAATTACCACATTGATAATAGCGTCCGCTCCAAGGGCTTGCGCTTCTTTCAGCAGTGCCTGGTAGGTGAGTATCTGACCTTCACTCCCTTTGTCGGCAACCGTAAGCTGGGATTCGGTAAATACAAGCCCCAGGGTTTCAAAGTCTTTTACCGGGGTACGGATATTCTCGCCAAAATTCCCATTATTCGTACCTTCCGTAGTGGTGGCGCATCCGGTAAGCGCCAAAACCGCAAAGGCAGCCAGGATAAACAATACCCAAACAAACAATTTATTTTTCATCTTAAAAAATCCTTTGCGGTCTTTTCCCGCCGTCAAATTTTTTTATGTCCTCCGCATAAGCGGGTAACATACAATTTGCCGCGCAAACTTTAGGAGTTTCGCCCCCTTCACGCCTGACTACCAAGAAGTAACATGATAGGCGGCCCCTTCAATTGGTTTAGGTTTGAGAGCAAGCCCTGAATTGGGCAAATTTTTTTGGAGAGATTGTGATTAAAAGGCGAATTTATGAGAGAGAGAGAGATAGAGAGAGAGAGAGAGAGAGAGAGAGAGAGCAAAAAGCGTGCCAGAAAGCGGCTTTTACCCAAGAAATTTCAAGAATATTTAACCATACCGGAATATTTACCATAATCTGATAATATTACCGCACAAATTCCAAAAACGGTCAAGCCCTGGAAAAGAATTTGCGGCAATTTTACTTTTGTAGCATTTTTAGGATATTTTTACCGCATAGTATAATTGGACAACACCGGCATTTTCTTGTATCATTATTCTAATCCAAGCCTCCAGTGGAGAAGAGTATGAAAGAAAGAAAGGAACAGCCAAAAAAGACGCTTGTCATGCACGCCCTGGAAACAGCGGGAATCAGCTATTCCGTAAAGGAGTATCCGGTGGATACGGCAGATCTTTCGGCTGTACATGCCGCGGAATTTCTGGATATACCGGCGGATCAGGTTTTTAAGACCCTGGTACTTCAGGGGGCTTCCGGCGCATACCTTGTCTGCTGCATACCCGCACCGGCAGAGTTGGACCTGAAAAAAGTTGCCCGCGCTGCCGGGGAGAAAAACGCGGCTCTTATCCCCCAGAAAGACCTGTTGGAAGTTACCGGCTATATACGGGGAGGCTGTTCCCCTATATGCCTCAAGAAGCCTTATCCGGTGTTTATTGACGAGACTGCCGTTTTATTCGGCGAAATTGCGGTAAGCGCGGGACAGCGCGGCATGCAGGTTGTTCTTAACCCGGAAGATCTGTGTACTTTTATCTCCGCGCGTTTTGCGGATCTGACCGCCTGATCCGCAGCGGAAACCGGAAAACGCGCCCGACCGGCTGCTAGGAGTTTATGGGGCTTTGCCCAAAAATTGTATAAATTTGCAATTTATTGCAAATTTATACCTTGCAAACTCCCAAAGGAGCCAC
>JAISQR010000539.1 GCA_031274035.1 Treponema sp.
TTTTGGAACTGCAACCTTGAAAATCGCGGTTTCGTAAGGCTTTAGCCTGAGAAACTGCAAGAGCCGGTTCCAAAATCGTGCGCGTGAGCGCATAGTCAATTAATTTTGGAACCGGCTCAGGTATGTGCTAAAATAATAACAGGGGCTGCTTCGCAGCTCCTGTTATTCAAGGAGGAATTGTGCCTACTGAATTGCTAAAGATGGAACAGGTTTCCAAGAGTTTCCCCGGTGTAAAAGCACTGGAAAAGGTAAATCTTGTTCTTGAACCGGGCAGTATTCTTGGTCTTTTGGGTGAAAACGGCGCCGGTAAATCCACTCTGATGAATATCCTGGGGGGTATTTATAAACCGGACGAAGGTAGTATTTCGATAGCCGAAGAAAAAGTAACCATCAATTCGGTGCACGATGCCCAGGCTTTGGGAATCTCTTTTATTCATCAGGAGCTCGCTCTGGTTCCTTACCTTTCGATAGCGGAAAATATTTTTTTGGGGCGCGAGAAAAAAAATAAAATGGGCCTTGTCAGTAAAAAAATAATGTACCGCGAAGCCCGTACCTATATGGATATTGTGGGCCTGGATATGGACCCGGCCCTGCAGGTTTCGTACCTGAGTACCGGACAGCAGCAGATGGTAGAAATAGCCAAGGCATTTTCTCTCAATGCCCGGATTGTGGTAATGGACGAGCCGACTTCTTCCTTGTCCGAAAGGGAAGTGAAGATATTGTTTAAAACAGCGCAGGAATTAAAAAAAAGAGATATAGGGATCATTTACATCTCCCATAAAATGTCCGAAATATTTGATCTTACCGACAAGGTCATGGTAATGCGGGACGGTTTGTATGTCGGCGAAAGAAAAACCAGTGAAACCAATACCGATGAGCTTATTCATATGATGGTGGGCCGGGAACTGGAACAATACTATGTCCGCACGTTTAATTCACCCGGAGATGTAGCTTTGGAGATAAAAAACCTGAGTGCGGGAAGACTGGTAAAAAATTGCAGCTTTTTCCTTCGCAAGGGGGAGGTTCTGGGCTTTTACGGACTCATCGGCGCAGGTCGTTCCGAGCTTATGGAAGCGATTCTTGGTTTTGATAAAAAATCAACCGGAGATATTATTGTCTTTGGCCGAAAAATTGAAAACATAAATCCCACGAACGCAAGCAAACATGGTCTTGCGCTGGTTCCTGAAAGCCGAAAAACCCAGGGATTGATACTTGGAAATACGATTTCGTTTAATACCACCTTGGCAGTGCTGGATAATTTTATTTCCTATCTTATGGTGAATCGTAAAAAAGAACTTAAAATAGTAGAGGACGGCATAGAAAGTCTGGGCATCAAAACCCCGTCAATTACCCAGCGGGTTTCCAATCTTTCGGGCGGCAATCAACAAAAAGTCGTCCTTGCCAAGTGGCTTGCCACAGCTCCGCGAATTTTAATTTTGGATGAACCCACCCGGGGTATTGATGTAGGCGCCAAGGCGGAAATTTACCGGATCATAAATGAATTAGCCGGAAGGGGCATTGCGGTTATTATGGTATCATCGGAACTAAACGAGGTGCTTAATATGTGCGACAGACTGGCAGTGATGCGCGAAGGTGAAATAGCGGGAATTTTGGATAAAAAAGATTTTTCGCAGGATACAATCCTGAAATACGCACTTGGAGGAATTTGAATGACGAAAAAACAGGTTTTGAATGTAGAGACAAATCCGTTTTTAGGTCCCATGATTCGATATTTTAGGGTAAATTCGGGCATCCTTGTGGGCTTTACCGTTCTCTTTATCATCCTTTCTGTTTTTGCGGAACGGTTTTTTTCGTATGACAATTTCATCAATGTACTGCGTACCGTATCAACAAACGCATTTCTGGCAACCGGGGTAATGATGGCTATCATGCTGGGCGGCATTGATCTTACCGGCGGCGCCCTGCTTGCCTTTGCGGGCTGTGTTTCCGTTGTCGCTCTGGATCGTTTTGGGGCTCCCATTCCGGTAGCTTTTGCCTGCGGCCTTATGGTGGGCATTACGGCAGGTTTTATCAACGGCGTTATTATAGCGTTTTCGGGGATACATCCTTTTGTGGTAACCCTTGCCATGATGAGTATCTGCCGCGGAGGTGCGTATCTTATCGCTGACGGCAAGCCGGTTCCTCTGCGAAATGATGCTTTTACACAACTGGGTAATGGTTATTTGGGCCCAATACCCCTGCCGGTGGTGTATACCCTTTGTTTTTTGTTCCTCGCATATCTCCTGCTTAACCGTACCAGGGTTGGCAGACATATGTATGCCGTTGGAGGCAATGCGGTTGCGGCAAAGTACAGCGGAATCAACATCATTAAAATAAAAATTATGGTGTGGACCTTGAGCGGATTTCTTGGCGCATTCGGCGGAGTTATCCTTGCCGCCAGAATGTCCTCCGGCCAACCCGCTGTGGGTGTTGGGTTTGAAACCGATGCCATTGCCGCCGCCGTCTTGGGCGGTACCAGCATGTATGGCGGTGTGGGTAATATAGGCGGTGTTTTTATCGGCATTCTGGTTATTGGCATTATTGCAAATGGACTTAATCTGCTTCATGTTAATTCTTTTTGGCAGTATGTGGCCAAGGGAATAATAATTCTGCTTGCTGTGTATATTGATATGTACCGTAAACGGCATGAAAGCAGAAAGAAATAATGGGGGTTGTGAGCATGGATACTATTCGGCAATTAAAATTGATGGCCGCAAAAATCAGAAAACACGGTCTTGAGGCGGTGCAGGCTGCCGATTCAGGACATATAGGCGGTTCCTTTTCCATAGCGGAAATTCTGGCGGTGTTGTACTTTGACAGGATGAGGATTGATCCTGAGAATCCACAAAAAAAGGATCGGGATCGTTTTGTTCTTTCCAAAGGGCACTGTACTCCCACTACCTATGCGGCCCTGGCCCTGCGGGGTTTTTTCCCCCTGGAAGACCTTAAAACCTTCCGCCGTATAGACAGTTACCTTTCCGGGCATATTGAGATGAAGCATGTTCCCGGGGTTGACATGTCCGCCGGTTCCCTAGGACAGGGATTTTCCGTGGCCGTGGGCATGGCCCTGGCGGGTAAAATGGATAAACTTGACTACAAGGTGTATGCCATTACCGGGGACGGCGAAATCCAGGAGGGCCAGATATGGGAAGCCGCCATGGCTGCGGGGCATTTTAAACTGGACAACCTGCGGCTTTTTATTGACAACAACAGGCTGCAGCTGGACGGCCCCGTGGACAAGATTATGTCCGTGTATCCCATTGATGAAAAATTCAGGGCCTTCGGCTGGAATACCGTTACCATTAACGGCAACAGTGTCGAAGAAATACTAACCGCCCTTGACGGAGCCGATGCGGTAAAGAACAAGCCGACGGCCATTGTCGCTCAAACCATAAAGGGTAAGGGAGTATCCATATTCGAAAACGATGTTCAGTGGCACGGCGCCAGGCCCAGCGGCGAACAGTACGCTTTGGCCTTTGAAGAATTGGACAAACAGCTTAAAGGATTGGAGGCATAAGATGAGCGATGATAAATCTACCAGAGTCGCCTACGGGGAAGCATTGTGTGAATTCGGGAAAAATCCCAGGGTAGTCGCCCTGGACGCGGATCTTGCGTCCTGTACCATGAGCGAAATTTTTGCAGCCCGGTATCCGGAACGGTTTTTTAACGTAGGCATCGCGGAAGCAAATATGATAGATATGGCCGCCGGTTTTGCCACCACTGGCAAGGTCGCCTTCTGTCATTCCTTTGCCATGTTTACCGCAGGCAGGGGCTATGATCAGATACGTAATTCCGTTGCCTATCCCCGGCTTAACGTAAAAATAGTGGGAAGCCACGCCGGCCTTACC
>JAISQR010000587.1 GCA_031274035.1 Treponema sp.
ACTTGTGGATTTTTTGCATATTTATGCAAAAAATCCCGATCAATGGGCATGCTTTCGGAGTTTGTAAGGTATAAATATTCATGTTTATGAATATTTATACCATTTTATACGCGAAGCGCAACAAACTCCTAGCAGCCTGTTGCGCTTCGCGCATTCGGGGCTTTGTACTGTTGTATCGGTGTATTAAATATACGGTATAGAGAGACCGATCCGCAAGTTCATGTAAAAAATTTCTTGACGGTATGCCCAAAGATATATCATTATATATCAATTAAGGTTAAAACATAAGGTAGAAAATATGGTATCCCTGCCTCAGTACAAGCAGATATATGATTATCTATTGGAAGAGATTTCTTCGGGCCGGCTTGTTTTGGGGAGTAAGGTTCCTTCAGAAAAGGAACTCTGCACTGCCTTTAAGGTAAGCAGAATAACCAGTAAACGGGCCCTGGAGCTTCTGACAGAACAGGGATATATTTCCCGGTATCCGGGGAAGGGCTCCTTTGTCAGCGGCAATTCCAAGAAGAACATGTCAGTCGCGGCCATTGGATGTATCATCCCCGATTTTTCCGATTCATTTGGAACCAAACTGCTCTATGGAATCGAAGAAACCTGCTCCGCCCTGGGGTATCATCTTATCCTGAAACGGACCCGGAATCAGGCGGCGGTGGAGGAACAAGCTATTAATTCCCTTATTGCCCTGGGTGCGGAGGGTTTTTTGCTGCTGCCCATTCATGGGGAATTCTACAACGCGGAAATTCTTAAATTGATGCTGAACAAACATGCGGTAGTCTTTGTAGACCGGAAAATGCGCGGCCTCGCCGCTCCCACCGTTTCTACCGATAACCAGGGAGCGGTCGGACTGGGGGTGGAATATCTCCTCATGCTGGGGCACAGGAATATCGCCTTTTATTCAGGGCCGGCAAAGAATACCTCCACGGTGGAAGACCGCCGCCAGGGCTTCATCGCCGCCTTTGCTCAATTTGGGGTAAGCCATAATCCCGATTATATCTGCCAAAACCTGACCAGCATCTGGACCTATCCCTTCTATGCCCCGGAACGAACAATTGAAGATATATCTAAAGTAAAAAGTCATTTGACGGCCCACCCTGAAATATCGGCCGCTATTGCGGCGGAATACAACATGGCCCTTATTGTTAAGGCCGCGGCGGAAGCTCTGGAACGGCGGGTGCCCGGAGATTTCTCCATCCTTTCCTTCGACGCCCCTGTCTCCATTGCGGCCCTTTCCCCTATCACCCATCTGCAACAGGATGAATATGCCATTGGGAAGTATGCGGTAGAAACCCTGCACCGGATTATTTTAGGGGAAGATCCCGCATCCATAGAGGATATACTTATACCGGCAAAGTTGATAAGCGGAGCTTCCGTCAGTCCCGTTGAATGATATATCATGCTATAGATATTTCACATAATGATATTAATATTTATATTGACGAGAAATACAGTTAGCGTTAAATTAATTATAGAAGAACCGAATAGGTTTAATTCTACCGGAGTTGTTAGACTTCGTATTTGCGAGGAGGTTTATTGTGAAACGTATCATTACGGTGATAAGTGCATTGTGCATTGTGCTTGGCGCTTTGTTTGTCTTTACCGGCTGTCAGAAAAACGACGCCCAGCAGACCAGTACCAGCGGAGGAACTACCGGCGCTGTTGCCAGCGGAGCTTCCCAGGCGGAAAAGATAGTTTTCTGGACTTCCCACGGACCGCCGGACAACGGCGTCCTGGAAAAGATTGTTAACTCGTACAATGCCACCAATCCGGCCGTACAGGTGGAATTTGTCCAAGTCCCCGGTTCGGAAACGGATGTTACCAGCTTAATGACCGCGGTCCGCGGCGGAACAGGCCCGGATGTCTACATGCTGGACCGCTTTACCGTTGCCCAGCGCGCCTCCGACGGCCTTCTTGAGGATCTGACCGAGGATCTCGCTAAGCTCGATCCCGATCTGAAAAATAAATACCTGCCCTTCGCCTGGGAAGAAGCCCAGTACCGGAACAAGACCTACGGCTTACCCTTTGATACCGATACACGGGGACTTTATTATAACAAGCAGATGCTGCGGGATGCCGGTATCGATCCCGCCGAACTGGACAGGGCAAACGGGCCCATCACTCTCGACAGGCTCAGGGATATTGCCCGCCAGATCGACACCAAAGACGCCCAAGGCAACTACACCAAGGCCGGCTTTATCCCCCAGCTTGAACAGGGCTGGCATTACACTTGGGGTTTCCTCTTTGGCGGCGAATTTGCTGATCTTAAAGCGGGGAAAGTAACCCCCACCAATCCCGGCGTCGTGGCCGGTTTCCAGTACCTCTACGATTACAACAAGGAAATGGGCCCCCAGCAGGTACAGACCTTTATTTCCAGTTATAATCCCCCTAACAATCCCCCGCAGCAGCATCCCTTTATCACCGGCCATTTGGCAATGATGATAACCGGCGACTGGTTCCTGAATACCATGCGGACCTATGCCCCTGATGTGGAATATGACATCACCTATATTCCCTCGGTTAAGCAGGGCGACGCTCCTTCCACTTGGGCCGGCGGATGGACCTTTGTAATTCCCACCGGATCCAAGAGGAAAGAAGCAGCGGTCAGTTTTATCCATTGGGCCTGCGGCGCGGATGGCCAGCGGATATATACCAAAGATTCAGGCCACTGCCCAACCCTTCTCTCAATTTCCAATGAGGAAGACATATATTCTCCCGAACAGGCCTACTTCCGCGAGGCCCTTTCCTTTACCAAGAGCCGGCCGCCCCTTCCTGTAGGCGCGCTGTATTGGGACGCCCTTTCCACTGCCCAGGATATGGTGGTGCAGAACGCGCAGACTCCGCTGCAAGCCTTACAACAGGCTGAACAGCAGGTTCAACCGCAGCTTGATAAATTCCTTCCGTTACAGTGATTATTAAATAACCGCACATGATGATGCGGTTATTTTTTTTAGGGCGGCTTCCTGCGGAGGAAGCCGCGTTATCCTTATATTAAGGAGGGAATTATGCAGCTCTCTCGGTTGGATAAACGTAATGTAAGAAACGGATTATTATTCATATCTCCGTGGCTTATCGGCTTTCTGGTACTGCAAATATATCCCATTGGTTATTCCTTTTATCTCAGCACTACCGAGTATTCAGGATTCGGCGCGCCCCGTTTTACCGGATTTAACAATTTTAAAGAATTGACTATCGATCCGATTCTGCTTACCACGGTATATAATACCCTTTTCTATACCGCCTTGGCGGTGCCTATCGGTATAGTGGTCGCCATTATCCTGGCCCTGGCTATGAACCAGCGGGTTAGAGAAGTATCAGTTTACCGGGCTATCCTCTACCTGCCTTCGATATTGCCGGCCTTTGCGCTGGTCTTTGTCTGGATTCTCTTTACCAACCCCCAATACGGCCTGATGAACCGGATATTTGTCAGCTTGGGCCTCCCTTTTGTTGACTGGATCGGCAATCCCAGGTTTACTAAACCATCCCTGGTAATCCTGGCTCAATACGGTGCGGGAGGGCCCGCCCTTATCTTCCTTGCTTCTCTGCGTTCCATACCCAGGGACCTTTACGAATCGGCGGAAATTGACGGCGCGGGAGTCTTTAGAAAATTCTTTTCTATTACGCTCCCCATGCTTACCCCTATTATACTCTATCAGATCATCATGGGCTTAAGCGGCGGGCTCCAGGTTTTTACCCAGGCGTTTATTATTTCAGGAGGCGCCCGGGGCGGTACGGTGGGTTCCCAAAATTCACTGTTCTTCTATGTTCTGTATATCTATCAGAACGCCTTTAAGTATTCAAAAATGGGATACGCCGCCTGTCTTTCGATCCTCTTCTTTGCGGTCAGCGTTATTATAGCCTTGATTGTATTCCGTTGGGGACGCAGTTGGGTTAATTACGATTCATAGGAGGAACTAATGGATATTACCGCAAAAAAACAATGGCAGCTTCAACGCGAGAGGAACATGCGCATCAGGGCTATGCGCAATATATCTGAAAACTTTATACCACGGATTATCCTGGTTCTTATGTGTTTCATCTATATTATGCCCTACTACTGGATGCTGGTTACCTCCCTTAAAAGCAGTATGGAATTGCGGGCTGCGCCGCCTACCCTCTTCCCCCATGAGATTCATTTTGAACATTATCTGGAAGCGGTTCGGTTTATTCCCTTTTTCCGTTATATGATGAATTCCCTAACCATCGTTGTGTTTGCCGTCATCGGGGCGATTATTTCCAATTCCCTGGTTGGTTATGGTTTCAGTCGTATCAACTGGCCCGGCAGAGAAGGGCTTTTCTATGTGGTTATCGCCACTATGTTCATACCCTTTCCGGTGGTACTGGTAGCCCTGTTTGATATATTTGCCAAATTACATTTGATAAACACCTTTTTTCCGCTGATCATACCAGCCTATACCGGTTCCGCCTTGTATATTTTTATGATGCGCCAATACCTTTTGACTATTCCCAAGGAAATATCCGATGCAGGATTCATCGACGGGGCCACGGAATTTGAGATATTCTACAAACTTATTCTGCCCCTGATGAAGCCGGTCGTCGCGGTGGTGGCGATATTTACCGCCCTGAATTCGTGGAATGATTTTTTAGGGCCCCTTATTTATCTTCAAAACCAGCGAATGTATACCCTTTCCATCGGGCTCCAGTTCTTCCGTTCCCAACATGAAGTAGAATACAGCCTGCTTATGGCCGCTTCCACCCTGGTTGCCCTCCCGGTCGTGGTCATCTTCCTCTGCTTCCAGCGCTTCTTTGTGGAAGGGATCACCATCGGCGCCGTCAAGGGTTGAAGTAATACGGATTCTATTCTAGCAGTTTGTTGCGCTTCGCGCACAAAATCCCAAAAATCGACTGTAAGGCGATTTTTTACCTTGCAAACTGCCCAAGGATGCCGGATAATCGGGATTTTTGCGGCGCTGGCGGCGCAAAAATCCACAAGTGCAACAGGCTCCTAGCTGTACTGTAGTAGTATAAAACTAGGAGTTTGTTGCGCATCGGCGGAGGAGTGGGGGCTTATTTTTGTTACCGGTAGCGCATACTTTTACCGCCACTTGCCCCTACCGAGCGGCAGGGGCAAGTGGTCCGTTTAGCGGCTTTATTATTTTTTGAGGGTAACGGCGGCGGTTCCGCCTTTTGGGGGTATAATTTTAAGTTCGGATACCGGAATATTTACCGTCTGTCCTTTTATTACTTCGGTAACATATCCTTTAGGGGTATACCCGTTTTTTTGCCTTCCCGTGGTATCTACCGCTTTATTATAATTTGGCATCTTCCTTTACCTCTCTTACAGTATAACCCTTAACCCCCTCTAAAGTCCAGCGCGGGGGATTCCGGGCAGCGGTTTTACTTTTAAGAAATTCAACCGCGAAAGGCGCGAAAAAACACGAAAAAGCAAAGTACGCTGCTTCCAAGTACCGCGAAAATACCCAAATTTTAAAAAATTCAACCGCAAAAGGCGCGAAAAAACACGAAAAAGCAAAGTACGCTGCTTCCGAGTACCGCGAAAATACCCAAATTTGAAGAATTTTAACCGCTAAGTACACATCGAACCGCGAACCTTAGGTTCGTTGGTTCGCGAACACGAAGGAAGGACGGAATCCAGAGGGTTGCCCTCCAATTCTTCTTCCCTTTGTGCACGCAGACCATAGGTCTGATGTGCCCCGGACAGCAATTTTACTTTTAGCCGCCTCTGGCATGGACGCTAACAAAAAACAGAAGGTCTTCCCATGTTTGAAACTCAAAAGCCCAGAAGAATGTCCGCAGGGCGTTATAGAATTCATCACGCCGCCCGAAATATCCGCGGGCTTTTATAAAATCT